>CAZWZZ010001116.1:0-2343 GCA_964638395.1 uncultured Caldilineaceae bacterium | reverse complement strand
TCTCCTAATCCCCGCTATGACATCGCTGTTTTTAAGGCAACGGCTGAATAGATACCAAATTTTGATACGATCAGTGACAATCTGTGTCTATCTGTGGACCCTGGAACTCTTTTAAAACAGTCTCTCAGCGGCCAGTTGCTCATAATCCTTGTGTGTCAGTGGTTTCTTGGTCATTCTGGTTTCCATCATCAAACAGAGGATCATCTGCCTATTGTACCGAAACAGTTAGGATTTGGAAAGTGAGGCTCAGGGAGCAGCCCCCTACGATGGCCCGCTCCGGCGGGCGGTAGTGGGGGGGGTGGGAGAAACATTACTTGCCAAGCATCGTGATCCCATGTACAATTACAGCCAAAGAGGAAACTTTGGGTACATCTATATAGTCGCCATACCAATCAACCGATCTCCCATTCCTATTAACCAGTGTAGGACAAAACCAGGCGCTAAAAACGGTACCCATGTTCAACCAAATCCGGCCTATGGGGTGGTCTTCCAGGCCCCGGTGGTAGGCCGATACAAATGCTCGCCGTCTGACCGGTCACCTGGTTCCACATTGTGGCGCGGCATTGCTATTGAGATTACGCGTTGATTAGACCCTTCCATGTGCGTGACATTCGTCTTGTTGCGCGGCTCCAACAGGTTGGTATCTCGCTGGATGTAGAGGAACAACTGACACATCCACGCTCCCCCCTGCGTTCTGTTCTCATTGATAGTTTGCTTTCCCCCCATGCCGGCCCCTCAACCTACATTCTCGATCAGCGGGAGGAGCATGAGCCGGCCATTGGCCTGGCCCAGATGCACATCCGCCCCGGACGGCCCGAACGGGATGTGGTCTTTGTCTCCCCCGCGCTGGATACGGGCAACGGCAGCCACGCCATCTGGCAACGCTTGCTGTCCCATCTGGCTATCCAGACGGCAGATCAGGGCAATTTGCGCCTTTATGCCGGGTTATCTCTGGATAGTGAAGAGTTGCACCTCTTTAAGAATGTTGGGTTTATGCCTTACTGTCAGGAAGATATTTACCACCTTACGACAGCGGCCAATCTTGTCGAAACCGGAGCGCCTCTCAAGCTGCGTCCCCAACATTCGAGTGATGGCTGGGGTTTGCAGAAGTTGTATGGCACGCTCACCCCCCGCTCTGTCCAAAATGCCGAAGGGTTGGCTCAGGGGCAATGGGCGTTGACGCACCGGCGCTGGGGGGAGCAGGGGCGTCGTTACGGGTATGTCTGGGAATTGAGTGGTGAGTTGTTGGGGGCGATCTATCTACGGGCCGGGAAACGGGGTTACTGGCTTCGGACGCTGCTGCATCCCGATGCCATCGACCAGGCGACCAATCTGGCCAGAGCGGCTTTGCGGCTGATCGACCGCCGGGGTCAAAAACCGGTCTACTTTGCCTGCCGGCAGTATGAAATGGGCTGGCATACGGTGTTGACCGATCTGGGCTTCAAGCCGTTTAGCGGCCGGGTGTTGGTGGTAAAACCGATGACGGTTCGTATCCGGGAGAAAACGCCTATGTTGATCCCCAGCCTGGAGAAAACCCCATCGGAAAGCGCGGCCACGCCGGTTATGACCCACGTGGAGATGGTGCAGCCACCCAGCAACGGTTCCCGGCGGCGCGAGGCTTCGCTGCGCCAGGCTCAGGATAGGGCGCTCAATGGGGGCACGCCCATTTAAGAAGGAGCAGACTTTGAGGAGCGGGATTTAAGGAACGAGAATTTAACACCTTGTGCAGTCCAGCTGGTAGCTCTACACAATATCGTGGATAGCGCGGAGCCAGTCCGTGACTTGGCTAGAGCGAAAAAAGCGGATTTTTGTCCTGTCCACGCTCAAGTGCAGAGCTACCGTCCAGCTTGGTAAGGGGAGATTAAGCGATGATTTGTACGAATCTCCAAATCTCCAATCTCCAATCTCCCGGTGAAATGGGGCAGTTAATTAATTTTCATTCCTTAATACTCAAGCCCAAAACTTTTTGATACAGGTAAAAAATGTTGGAAATATCACCCCAAACATTCAATCAAACAACGGATCAGGTAAAAATGACCGATGATCTCAGCGCCCTGCTCAATGTGCTGCCGCCTTACATCCGGGAGGTGTTGGACGCCGTCGATGAGGAGGAGAAGTTGATCGAAATCATCATCGACCTGGGCCGGCAGCCTGAAGCCCGCTTTACCGACCATGAAATAATTCTGAGTGATCGGGAGGTGACTCAGGAGGACATCAACCACGTCATCCAGCGCATTGGCCAACTTATGGGGGACAATCGGGCCGGTATCGAGCGGACCCTGCATCGTATTTCGGCCATTCGCAACCGGAAGGGGCAGGTGATCGGGCTGACCTGCCGGGTGG
>CAZWZZ010001115.1:0-2344 GCA_964638395.1 uncultured Caldilineaceae bacterium | reverse complement strand
GTGGCGGATGGCCTGGTGGATGGCGGCATCGGACACGCCCCGACTGTCATCATCCGGCCAGGCCGCCTCGACCAGATCATCGAGGGTGTGAACGGCCAGAGGGTTCTCTAAAAAATGGTGCAGTAGGCTCCGATCTTTTTCGGTCAGATCGGGTAACTCTTGTTCCCCCAAAAAGAAACGGGACGTGGCCGCATCCTCCCAAATTTTGCCGCTGCTGATGCCTTTAGCCTCGGCCATAAATTGGGCAAAGAGGGGACTAAAAATCTGCCAGGCTTCATCCTGCCGGTAACACAAGCCTTTTCTATCTAACAGATGCAGGGCACTTTTATGTTTTTCCTCAATCTGGCGCAGACTTTCGGCCCGCTTTTTGGTGTTGCGACCGGTCAGGGCCATCTGCAAGACCGACAGGGCGGCCTCCTCCTCGCCGGTCAGCCCCAGGCGCAGCTCGTGCAGCCGATTATCCAGACTCGGCTCGGCCAGCAGTGCAGTGACCCAGGCAGTGGTCTCGGCCTTTAGAATAGGGGCCGAGGCCCGGATTTGGGCCACGAGCCACAGGCTGGCCGCCCGCAACAGAGCCGGATAGCCCCCCGTCACCTCAAACAGCCCCGTCCGCTGGGCCTCGGTGAAGGGTTGGCCGGTGGTCTCTTCAACCTGGCTCATCACCCAGCGGGCATCCGTCGCCCCCATCGGCCCGACCCAACATTGGTGAATATCCAAAATTTCGTACAGTTCGCCCAACTCCGCCGGGTCACGAAGATAGGCCAGCTCGTGGCGCAGACCGATGAGGTAGGTGAGACTGGCCTTGAAACTATCCCGCAAACCGCGCAGATTGTCCAAAATAGAGGTGGGGGCTGCCTGACAAAATTGGTCGAAGGGATCGAACACCAGAACGACACGAGTATCTTCGGCTCGCAGGGTGAGCAACACCTCCCGCAGGGCGCTCTGGCACAGAAAGGGGTCGGTTTTGTCCTCAACCTTTCGATACCGGCCTTCGATCATCGCCACCAAGTCGGGGTCTATGGCTGCAAACTGAGGGGCGGCTTCATAAAAAGAGCGAAGAATGACCCGGTAGAAGGTGGCCAGATCGATGGTTGGTAGATTGTTGAGATCAACGTGAATGAGCGCCGGGTGGTGATCGCCGGGCAAATAATGGGCCAGAGATTCGGGCCGGTGGCTCAGAAAACCCAGTAAGTTTGATTTCCCGGCCCCGGCCAGGCCGATAATCGAACCGCTTTCCCCGGCCTGCACCCAACCGGCCAAAATTTCCATCACCTCGGCTCGATAGGTGGCCGGGTAAACCGCCCACGATCTTTTAGAGCGTTTCATATCAACATCCTCCCAATTTTAACGCCTCTCCAACTTGATTGTACCGATTTTTTTTGCCTACAGCAAGTAAGATTGCTCAAAGATTGCTCAACGTTTACTCAGCATTACCTCAAGCAGGGGCTGCATTTAGCTGCTATACTGTGCATAACCCCGCTGAAATGGTGAGAGATATGCTGACGACGAGCAATAGCCTGACCGCAACGACCCGATATTTACTGAACCAACTGCCCCAGATCGCCAGTTATTTGGTCGATAGTGACTGGCAAGACATCGACGACCCCCGCGAGCATGACCCCGACTGGCATCAATGGGGAGTATTGGAACATACCGAGCGAGTGTGTCGGGCGATGGCCAACGAAGTGCCTATTTTTTGTCTGGCCTGGGAGGTACCCTTCATCAGCGATCTAAAAACGGAAACTATTCAACACCGCTCCAAATGGGAACTGCTGCTGATCGCCTGCGTCGTCCACGATCTGGGCAAATGGGCCGGTCGTCGGGTCAAAGCTGGTGGTGCCCACAGTTTCCGGGACCACGAGGCGGTCTCAGAATATCTGATCCGGCACGATCCTTACGTGCGGCGGATGCTGTTGCAGGTCAAACTGCGACCGGTGCAACTGGATTACATCGCCAGGGTGGCCGGTATTCATTACGAATTGGGCAAACTGCGCCGTCTGGCCCGGCAACAGGGCCACTTCGATCTGGCCTTCCTGAAAAGTGATCTCTTTCAAAACGGCTGCGCCCTCATCGCCGACCAACACCCTGACCATCTGCGGGAAATCGGTCTCATCTTTCTGGCCGACTCCCTGGCCAAGGTGGCCTTTCGGGCCGGGTTGGAGCCGTCTGAAGAGATCGAAACCGAGATTGCGAAGCAAGGTTTGTCCAAAAAATTAATGCGGGCCGTCAGCCAGGTTCCGCTCAACATCGCCCTGTGCCGGGCCTATTTCAAATGGCTGATCGACCAAAAAGCATTAGGAGAGACACAATGTTAGAACTGATGGGTTTTACCAATAATTCGATT
>CAZWZZ010001114.1:0-2344 GCA_964638395.1 uncultured Caldilineaceae bacterium | reverse complement strand
CGCCTTACGTTTTACGAATTTGTCAACCAAATTTCTTGAGGATATGAACCATCCCAGAATAGGATTACGCATAAAAGAAACGATCTGCATTAGCCAGCGAATGTCGGTTCCGTACTAATTACGGAACCGATTTGCTTTTTTCTCCGTTATCCGCCGAATATTTTAACGTTCAAATTTCCGCGTATTCCCCGCTTCACAGATGATCCCTTTTTGACCTATACTAAACATATTCAGACATTATAAATAGATCGACGCTGCCCCAACCACAAAAAGGAAAGGACAAACAATGAGACAGCACTCCGTTAATCGACCCGTTTTCCTGTATTTGCTTTTGCTTGCTGTAATTTTTATGCTGCCGCTGGCCCGGGAGGCTGATGCGCAGAGCGGTATGTCTTTGGATGTTATCCCCCCCACCACAGAGATTTATGCCGGTGGCTCGTTTGAAGTGACGATGCAGATTACCGGCGCGCGAGACCTGTATGGGCTTGAAGTGACTTGTACGGTTGATCCGACTGTCCTGGCCTGGCAATCTTCCCAATTTGGCGACTTCTTCAGCCAATCTCTGACCGGCGCGAACGGCGTCGATACTGACACCGGGACGTGGACCGGGGCAATCAGCCAGAAGAATCCGGCCCCGGCTCTCTCCGGTGATGGTCTGTATGCGACCCTGACGTTTGATGCGCTGGCCGCCGGGACCACGACGATTACATGTGACCCGCTGGCTGTGGATCGTGATGGGGGGGAATTGGCGATTGTCGTCAATAGTGACCCCCTCGAGGTGGTGGACCGAGCCGTCATTCCGGGGGCTGTCGCCGGCGAGGTTATCTATCAAGGGCGAACGGAGCATACCGGCATTGAAGTCAATGCGGTGGGGCCAACGACCAAACGTGTTCAAACAGATGAGCAGGGACAATTTGAGCTGATCGACCTGGAGAGCGGGAGTTATACCATCGAAGCCACGGCCCCGATGCACCTGTCCAGTTGCGCCACCGTGACCCTCGAAGGGGCGGATGAAGCGACCCTCCTGCCGGTGTCGTTGACCGGCGGTGATTTGGATGAGAGTGGCGCGATCAAGATCAATGACGCGACGTTAGTCGGCAGTAACTTCGGGCTGACTACGACCAGTTCACCGGCGATGAATCCTAACGCTGATATTAACGCCGATGGTCAAGTCAACGTCCAAGACCTCTCTATTCTGGGGGGTAACTTTGGTAAGACAGATTGCCAAACCTGGCCGACCGGTTCCTCGGACAGCCCCGACACAAATCTGTCCTTCTAGGTAAACAAGATTGCCAGAGGAGGAAATAATCGTGGAGAGAGCCACACCCCATTCAACCAACAATCAAAATTCTCTAGGAAAGGACACCCAACCTATGAAACAACCAGCCAAATTGACGCTTATTCTAATGACATTCCTGAGTTTGTTCATTATCCCGGCCACAGCTTTCGCTCAGGGAGAGCCACGCCTACATCTCTCGTCACCCCAGATCAATGTCGAGGTCGGACAACAAACGACAGCCGAGGTTTTGGTCGAAGGGGCAAGCGCCATCTACGGTACGGAATTCCACCTCAGTTTCGACCCGACGTTGCTGGAAGTGGTCGAGATAAATCACGGTGACTTTCTCTCCGCCGACCCGGACAATGAAGCCTTTGTCTTGCAGAAAGAGTTCAACAACGAGACGGGGACAATTGATTATGCCGTTTCATTGCTGAATCCGGCTCCCCCCGCCGAAGGAAATGGTGTCTTGTTGCAGATCACGTTCCAGGGCAAAGCCGAAGGGGTCACGCCGATTGAGTTTATTGATGGTTTGTTTGGTACGCAGCAGGGTGAGGAAGTGTTACCCTTGATGGAAAATGCCGAGGCGTCTATTCTGCCCGGTGCCGGTTTCAATCAGTCAAATCCCCAGGTCGAGCAAAGCGGAGGCGGCAGCCGCCCCGTGGAGCAGCAAACCTTTTTTCGTAGCGAGGATAATGGGGGGCGCAGTAGCAGTACAATTTTGGGACTCTCTCTCGTCTTTGGCGCGTTGATGTTGGGCGGGATTGGGGTCGTCGTTTTGATCGCCATCGTTGGCATCTGGTTCTGGTACAGCCGCTCTCGACGCAACAAACGACCCCGCAACGCCTCGGCTTGGAGTTAATTTCGACAACCGCTGGATACACCACTGAGAAAGCGCAGCTTGAGAGCTGCGCTTTTTTTGTGGGTATGGCGGGCAAGACACACTGAGGAGCAGGACACCGCTGCCCAAATTAATTAATTCTCGTGCCTAAGCGGCCTTACCCTGGTTGACTGAGTCATCCTCGTCATCTTTAGATGGGCCGGAGACATTTTCACGAAATTCGCGGA
>CAZWZZ010001113.1:0-2346 GCA_964638395.1 uncultured Caldilineaceae bacterium | reverse complement strand
GCGGCGGGTCATTGACCGCTTCGGCGGCAGCCGGGTCAGGCGTGGCCGTCTGGAAGGTGACAACCTGGGCCGGGGTCGGCGTCGGGGCGGCGGTGGGCTGGGCGGCGGAGCCGCAGCCGTTCAATACAATCAGGATTATCAGCGAAACATAGAACGTCAAGGGATGTCGTGAAATGATCGGTTGGCCTCCTTGTGGGGTTATTGACCTTATTGTAGTAGCTTCGCCGGATAAGACAAGAATTTTGCAAAAGGGAAATCGCCATAGGTTTCCCCCAGTTTATTACAGAGAGACAACAAAGTTCGTAACCTCGATTACCGAACTTTATAGCAACTATATCTTGAATGGCAGGTTTGGAGTGTCAAAAAAAATGTGGGCAGTACATAAGGCACTGCCCACATTGAAATTTGTTTATATGATTATGGCCGAAGAGATCCTGTTTATGAATTACGGAAGATGATCGGTAGATAAAGCGGATAGGGGGTGCCGTTGCGGGAGGGACCGCCAGACCAAAAGCCACCAACCAGCGTGAACGATCCGCCACTCATTGTTCCGTTCACCTCGGCCTGGCCGATGGTTCCGACCAGAACATAACTGCCGCCGCTGCTCGACCCGCCGCCATCATCGACCGTGGACCAGGTCAGGTCGTAGCCGTCACCGGTTTGGGCCAGGCTCAATGGCACAGCGAGAGACAACAGGATGACGGTTAGGATGAGCATCGCTGTTAACAGATTGATTCTTAAATGCCTCATGACTCGCTCTCCTTTCAACTGTTTTTTCGTTGAACCGTGTAGTTTTACTCTTGCGGAAGTTTCATAACGAAAGCAAGTTCATAGTAGGGGGGGAGATGGTTACTGTCAGCCGTAGTGGCCCCAGCAGTAAATGAGTTAAAACCGCCGATATCGACAGAATGATAGTGGCTTCCAGAAGAATAAACGGTATGCCTGTGATAATCAGGAGCCACCCGATCATCACAAGGCGGCTCAAAAGGACCACCGCAAGCTGCAGCCGACTCGTAACCGGAGTGGCCCATACTATGAGAATGAGAACCATTTGTTGATGTGTTCGTACTTGGTGGATTGATGTAGTGCGAGTGGGGATCAACCGTGTGGCTGTGTGAGACGCCCCCCCCCTCGGTGCCGGGGTCTTCGCCGGCTGAGACACTGAAAATAAATTTTTCGGTCAAATCGGGCGTGCCGTTTGTGCCATCACACAAGGCCCAGCCGGTAGGAATGGCATCGAGCGTGCCGGACCACATGATAATCGCCCCGGTAGGAACGAGTGAGTCGTGGGCGTGGTCGCTCCGGGCGACGGTGTTGGCTGCGCCACTCCCGGCAAAATCGACACCGAGCGTGACCGTCTCCGTCCCCGTGCTGGTCAATCCCGGTCCCGTTTCAATGGTCATCACGCCCCCCTCCCCGACATTGTCTACGCCGTCGGCAAAATCGGCCGGCATACCACTCAGGCCGCTCCACGGGGCCTGTTCAGCTGCCCCGGCGTGGAGAGCATACGGCGCGGGCGTGAGGGCCTGGCGCGGGGTGAGGGAGGTGTAAGCGCCACTCCCCGCCGGGCGCACGCTGATTTCTAAATAGCGGGCCTCCCCGTTGAAAACATCGAGACCGAAGTCCAGATGGACGGTAAAGTAACCGTCAGTTACCGTGACCCCACTTTTGGCGACGGTACTCCCGATCTGAGTCCCACCGCTTTGGGCATCATATAACTCAAAACGAAGATCATAACTACCGTTCGCCGCCGCTCCGTTATCGGTTAGCCGGCCCTGATAAGTAAAGGCCGTACCTATGGCCGCTTGGTGGGGGGTGGCGACACTCTCGGCTACGACATCCTTGTAACCGATCAAAACAACTGTAACCAAAAATAGTAGGGCTACTGTCCAAATGAAGCGCTTGGCACGCATGACAACTTACTCCTTTCAACTATAAAAAATTTAGTTTGACTGTTTAACTGCCCATATTCTATGGCTGAATGGTTGTTTACGTTGCGAAGCAGAAATTCAATGTGTTTATAGGTCTTGTGGCGGCAAAACGTGGGAGAACTCAGGGAGTGTGTCAAAGAGGAGGATTGGCGAACGAACCGTGGATGGCACGAAGCGTGGGGAAGTTTAACACGGTTCAATAAGTGGCTTAACTTTCGTCATAAACAATATCCCACTTATTATTTTACTCCTTAATCGATGCAAAAATTAGTGACAATTGTCACTAAAATCAGTGACGAATGTCACATTTATAGTCCGTAAGAGATACAGCTAGGAATTACGCAATTGAGCGACAAACGCATCCTGAGTAGGCGATAGCCGTATCGAAGGGTGTCGTTTGGAGCGACGGCATCCC
>CAZWZZ010001112.1:0-2356 GCA_964638395.1 uncultured Caldilineaceae bacterium | reverse complement strand
GATAAGGGGCCAAGTTTCTCATCTTGGCGATAATGTTTCATCGTGTCCACAATGTCCGATTTTATTCGCAATGCCGGTCCCATTGTCATCGAGCGAACGACCACCTCACCGCCGATGCGTTCCGGCTCAAACAAAATCCGCCGATTTTGCCAGGTCAGATAATCGAGATAGCCGAACGGTATCTCCCGGTCGGGGTCAAGGGGATCGTCCATTTCCCAGGCCGGCGCATCCTCATCATCGTGGGCAAAAATATCGTTATCGGTGGGATACATAACCATATTGAGCAACAAAGTCTGCTTGAGTGTGTCCCCTTCCACCAAAAAGATGATGCCACTGGCGCAGGTTCCATCGGTAAAGGTGGCCCCCCTGATGCCGCTTAGTCCGGCCAACCCAAATGCCTGGGCCGTAACCAGCGCCCGGGCGGCCTGGGCGGGGGTCAACAGTTCACCCGTTACCTCGGTATGGTGGTCAAACAGCGTGGCGTTGTTCCCCGCTGCCCGGTCGTGGCTGAGGCTGATGACCGATTTTTGTTTAACCCGCTTGTCGGGGGCTTGATAAAAGGGCCGCTCCGTATCAAACAAATCAAAGCGAGGCTGCCACTCATCCAGATAATCATCAATAGCCTCGGCCTCAAATTGATCCGCTTGCCACAAATCGGCCCAGGCATCCACACCATCCGGGCCAAAGACGCGATGCAAAATGGCCAGCAACAAACGGTGCAAAGCGGCTGTTTGGGGCGGCGAGTCGCCCGCCAGGGCTTTGAGTTGATGGGCCTGGGTTAATACCTGCCGTAAACTCAACACTTTGGCCTCGCCCGCCGGCGTCACACAGGGCAGCCAGGCTTCATCAACCAGATTAAATGAGAATTGTTCAGTCATGCGTCCTCCTGTTTTTTGGTTTCCAGTCCAAAGGTTTTGGTTAATTTCAAAAGATAGTTTGGTACGCCGCTATACACCCCTTTCTCAAAAATCACCGTCCGGCAGTGGCGCAAAGCGGCCTGCTTTTGCCAGCCCGGTGGCGGTTTCTCGTCGATAAAATGGCGGAACAAAGCTTTATGCTGCACGGTAATAATGTTTTGTTGAATCTGTTTAATCTGTTGAAATGGTATCGTCTCGCTTAAATTTATATCAAGTTCCCCGGCCTCGGTGTGAATAAACAACCGGCCATCCTGGCGGTGCAGGCAGACCAACGAGATACCGGCGTCGATGTCGCGGGTTTGCGCCCGAAACGTCCGGTGAACATCGGGATTATCCTCCTCCAAACCGGCCACCGCCTGATCGAGCAGCCGCGATTTTTTCGGCTCTAAAATCAGTTGGCTTTTCGCTTTTTGCCTTGCCTCCCGGTCATCCTCCCGCATCTTTTTCTCCGCCGCCTTAATCCCCTCAACCTGCATCTCAGAAAGACCGGGCAACAAGGATAAATCGCCATACACCTGTTCAATCAAGGAGGTGGTATCGGTGGGGAAAGTGGCCGTACTGCCTTGCGCTTTGAGGGCATAATAGGAGCGCAGCAGCACAGAGCGGGCGTAAACATACTCATCCACATCAAATTTGGGCAGGCCATCTTCGCCCATCTCGGCCGGTTCGGTGATGACCAGCCGCTGGGGTAGCCCGTGCCGCGCCTCGGCTGACCGCTCGTGGCGGTGCAGCCGCCCGGCCCGCTGAATAACCAGGTCGATAGGGGCCATATCAGTCACCATCAAATCAAAGTCGAGGTCAAGGCTCTGCTCGATGACCTGGGTGGCGACGACGATGGCTCTGTGGGGGCGTTTATCAGGGTTCTCGGTGTCCGGTTTGCCAAATTTATGCAATACTTTTTCTTCAATACCTTTGCGCCAAACCGGAGGAAAGCGGGCGTGAAAGAGAATCAGGTCATCCTCAGGGATGTCCAGGATTCCGGCTTGCCGGGCATCATCCAATTCGCGGTAAATCTCCTGCGCCCGGCGCACCGTGTTGCAGATGACCGCCGCGCAGCCGCCGTCGGCCAGTTCCCGAACCAGATAGGCCAAAATATCGCTCGGCTCTCGGCCCACATCCCAGGCCACCTGCACAGTCACGTCTGGCGGTTTGCTCAGGTCGATGATCGCTGGCTTTTGGTCGGAGGCGGCGATGGTCAAGCTGGGGTAGCTTCCGCTTTCGGTTAACCTTTGGCCGCTGTAGGCTTTAACCAACTTGCGGCGCGTTTCGGCGGGCAGCGTGGCCGACAGGATGATGACCGAAGCGCCGATGGCGTTGAGCCAGGTCAGCAGCCGCTCGAAGAGGGTACTCATAAAGGTGTCGTAGGCGTGAACCTCATCAAAGATGACCACTTTGTGGCTGAGACCAAAGAGCCGGACAAAGAAATGTTTGGTCTGCAA
>CAZWZZ010001111.1:0-2356 GCA_964638395.1 uncultured Caldilineaceae bacterium | reverse complement strand
TGTAGGGGAAAGGGATAGACGACGGACAGTCATAGGCTAGTGGCGGCTCGCTACAATAAAATCTATCATAGGATAGAGTTGGGCCAGAGCAGCGAGCCGCCCTCTTTAACAGAGATGACTGATAGGCAGCGCTGAGGTCAGCCACCTGATAGCTGGCCTTTTTTTATTGCCGATGAGGTAGGCCAAAAGTCAGTCTGAATCGTAAGTCGAAGAGTCCTGTAAAGGCACAATAACGTTCATCCTACTTCACAATCAGCGGCAAATAGACCCCATACGGAAACTCAACCGCTGTGCCCATCAGGGCATAAATCCCCAACCGCTTGTCGGCGACAACGTAGGCGTTATCCACCTCGCTCGGCGTGCCGCCCACCTTCTGCCACACTTTGGCCGCCGCATCCCAGTAGTAAATGGCGATGTCGGTATGCTCCCCCATCACCTGCGGGTGATAGTGCAACCGCACCAAACCATCCTTCTCCAACGCAGACAAGGCTCCCGACAGCCGCACTTCGTAGGCGCTGCCGATGACCTGCACGCCTGCGGGTAACGGCCCCGGCACATAGCCCGTCGGCACGACGGTGGCGTAGCCATCTGTCGGCAGACTATCGGCCGCAATTTTCAGTTCAAAGTTGCCATCCTCGGCATAGAGATGGGTGGCCGTCGCTACGCGGGTCTCTTGCAGATTGTAGTCGCTGTTGATGGCGCTGGGCAGAGCTTGGCCGGTGACCCGCACCCGGCCCGTGCCCAGCCCCACCCCGGCAAAGGAGACATTGCCGCTGTACGTCCCACTCCCCGGCGCATAGGCCAGCGAGGTCGATTGTGGACTACCGGCCCCCTCGCCGGGAATAACCACTGCATCCAGCGGTGGACCACTCGCCGCCTCACGGACCCGGAGAGTCAAACTGTCGCCATCAGTGCTGGGAACCAAGTTTAGATGGGGCACTGCTCCACTCTGCTGGGCCGTCAATTGATCCAGATTGGTCGGGAATAGAGGCAGGGGCAGCGCCGGATCATCCCCTACTATAACCGCCCCGGCCAACGCGCCATCGATGGTCGCCGCCCGGATGGTATCCCCGGCTACCGCGCCATAAACATCAATCTGCCCTTGCCGATTGGTCAAGCCCTGGTCGATGGCTACCGTCGTTCCATTGAGCGTGGTGTACAGGGCGATCAACACATTGGCCACCACTGCGCCAGCCTCAGTCCGCACGGTGACCTGCCGGGAGGGGCCGTTGCTGTTACCGTTGTTGGTCATAGCTATGTCCGGAAAGGGTAACAGATGCGTGGGAAATTCGGTCGGGCCGGTCATCAATCCGGCGCGGGTGGTCGGGCTGTTCAATTGCGGGTAGTGGCGGCGCACCGTCTCCCAATCCGACTCGTTGTTGTTGAGCCGACCCTGCTCCGTAAAGAGGCAATTTTCGTTCCAGTTGTGGCTTTTGTCTGACAGTTCGGTGGCATTGTACTGGTAATACATCATCGTGGCGTTGGATTGGTCACTGCCGTTGTTGACGATGCTCTCCTCGGTGCAGAAGGCATCAATCTGGCCGGTGAAGTTGCCGTTCTCATCGACCTGACGCAGGAAGTAGGAGTCTTGTAAGAAAAGCGCGTAATGGCCAAATTCGTGAATCAGCGTTCGATAGCCATCCGGTTCGTTCCAGGCTCCCTGATTGCCGGAGCCGCCATCCCAAAAGCGCCCGACGCGGATGGTGTGGCTCTCATCCTCGGAGATGATGCCCCCCACAAAGGCGTAGGGCCGCACCGTGTTTTTGGTGGAGAATTGGAAATCGGCATCGGCCCAATGTTCGGCTTTGTCGTAGATGCTGACCTGGCCAAAGGCCATCTGGCCGTCGGTCACGTCGTAGAGGTAGGCCGAGGCTTTGCGGAAAGCATCTTCGAGCATCGTCAGGTAGGCTGCATCGG
This sequence comes from uncultured Caldilineaceae bacterium, assembly GCA_964638395.1. GTDB lineage: Bacteria > Chloroflexota > Anaerolineae > 4572-78 > J111 > CAZWZZ01. The sequence continues at coordinate 439 of CAZWZZ010001111.1, read as the reverse complement.
CATCCCACTCGACAGAAGCGACGATGTTGAAGAGGATGAGGGGGTTGTCCTCCCGGACGACGAGGCGTTGTTCGCCTGGTTCGCCGACGGTATCGGGTTGGGGCGTGCCGTCGCTGGTCAAGTCGAGGTTGGTCAGATAGGTGCGGTAGGCCCAGCCGTCGTGGGCAGCGCGGGTGGTCGGTTGTTCGGCGATTTGGTGGAGGGCGACGAGGGGTTGGTTGGGCTCAGGATCATCCAGACTGGCCAACCCAACCCGGTCGGTCAGATAAGAGCCGCTCACCGTTTTGGTACTCAACCGTCCCGCTTGATAAATTTCGGCCCCTTCAAGAGGATTCGTCCCGCTGATGACTTTGACATACCATTCGGCGGCTTCGACCCAGAAGGGAAAGGTTTGGGCCGAGGCGTAGGGCCGCTGGTAGGGGCCGGGGCCGGTAAAGCC
>CAZWZZ010001110.1:0-2357 GCA_964638395.1 uncultured Caldilineaceae bacterium | reverse complement strand
ATCGGGAATTTCGCGGGAGTATAACATAGCCTGGCTAAAGCCGCCAAAAAGTCTCGGGCAAATAAAATTCAAACAAAAGCTAACAGAAGTGTCAAGGTGATCACACTAACTAACGTCGAAAAAAGGACGGTGGTAGTCACGAAATCGGGCAAGAGTTTGTATTCAAGGGCGATGATCGAGGTTAGAATAGCGGCGGGCATCCCGGCCTGAAAGATGCCGGCCCCCCGTTCGATACCGGTCAGGCCAAAGGGAATGACCACCAGCAAGGCCAAAGCCGGCCCCCCAATCAGCCGCACCAGGCTGGCTATGACCGTATCTTGGGTGATCCGCAACTGCTCCACCCCGGCCAATTGCACGCCCAGCGTCACCAACATTGTCGGGATCATCGCCCCGGCCAGCAAGCCTACGATCCGGGTGACAAATAGCGGGGGCTGGACATCAAACCAATTGAAGAGAATGGCCGGCACGAGGGCAATGAGGGCCGGGGTTTTGAAAACGGCCAGCAGCGGCGTCCAACGACCGCCGTGATGCCAGTTCGCGGCAGCCACCCCGATGATAAAAGCGATGACCACAATAACCAGAAAATAGACCGTCGCCGCCACAATCGCTTCGGGACCAAGCCTAAATTCGATCAACGGCAGGCCAAAGTTGCCCACATTCCCAAAAACGGCGATCAGGACATAAGCGGCGGTCATCTGGGCCGACCGCCGCAGCGACCAGGCCACGAGAAAGCCCAACAGGGCGCAGCCAAGATGGACGATCAGAATAAAAACCATCATCCGGATGACCAGATTGGTCGGCACTTCGGCCGTACTCATCACGTTGAAAACGAAGGCAGGGATGAGAATAAAATAGGCAAAGCGGGAGAGGGTCTGCGCGTTAAGCTGGAGACGCGGCCCGGCCCAGTACCCGATGAAGACCACTGAAAAGACCGGGGTGATCACATTGATAAAAATCGTAGCCAGTTGTAGAAACATTCGATCATCCTTAGCGTAGGACAATTTGCTAAATTGTTCCGGTTTGGGATCAAGAACAAGACGCAAATCAACAATTTGCGCTACAAAATCAAATGTCTGCCTCACTCCTGACGGGCTGTTCTAAAAAGCGACCGACATCGGCCAGCGGAACCGGCGCTGTGAGGTCAATTGTCAGCGGCGAGACGGCCACCAGACGGTCGATGGCAAAGGCGTAGACATCCGACTCCGGCTCGACGGCTTCCTGGATGAGGTTGATGCGGTAGTCGATGTCGGCGGGGTCGTGGGGATCGTCGCGGGGACCGTGGACGAGGTCGTAGTAGCGTTGGCGAGAGACCGACGCCATCCGCCAGGGGGTCTCCGGCGTGGCTGTGTCGGGCACATCCACCTTGAGTATATCGACGCCGGGGGGCAACCCGTTGCTCAAAATTTGGCGGGCGAAGTGGCGAGTGAAATGGGCGGCCACGCCAAAGTCGATCTCGGCGCTCAAGCTGTGGTGTAGCTCTTTGGGCGTTTCAAAGCTGACGGCCAGGGCGGGGATACCAAAGCAGGCGGCGTCGATGGCCGCGCCGACCGTGCCGGAGATAGTCACGCCGGAACCGATATTTTCGCCATAATTGATGCCGCTGATACACAGGGCGATGGGCCGATCCGCCAGTTGCTTGACGGCCAGCAAAACGGCCTGGGCCGGGGAGACATCGGCGGTGTAGGCCGGGTGGCGCTCCTGACCGAGGGGAATGGTCGTACTTTGGAGGGTGGGGTCGGCCTGAGCCGGATAGCTGCGGCCGGCACCGGTCTGTTGGCGGTTGGGGGCCATAATTAGCAATTCGCCCAAATCGGCTACGGCGGCAGCGACGGCGTGCAGGCCGGGCGACTGGATGCCATCGTCGTTAGTGACCAGGATCAGTGGTGGGTTGGACACGGGAAGCTCCTTGTTCTGTTTTAGCGAGGCATTATAGGACGGAAGGGCAAAATGGGGAAACGGGAGGGGGTCAGGCGTGCGGAGATTTAGCCATCCCCACACGCCTGGTGACACCTGAGCAACGCCGGTGTTTATTCAGACAAAACCTCGATCCGGCCACTCTCCAGATCGTATTCGGCGGCGACGACCTTCAGGCTCCCGGCCTTGACCAATCCGGCCAGAACCGGCTCCGAGGTGCGGAGCTGCTCGGCGACCATTTTGGCATTGGCCTTGACGGCGTTGGCTAACAGATCGCCGGGGGCCTCTTTGACGCTGTCAACCGCGGGCTGGATGGCCGCGGCCAGACTGGGCAGATGGCCGTCCAGTTCACCCCCGGCTACGGTCGCCCCCACGGCCCCACAGTTGGAGTGGCCCAGGACCACGAGCAGCGGGGTGTGCAGATGAGCGGCGGCATATTCGAT
>CAZWZZ010001109.1:0-2361 GCA_964638395.1 uncultured Caldilineaceae bacterium | reverse complement strand
TGGCAATCAATTTCCAACCCAATTCGGTCAACGTCCGGGCCAGATCAACCAGCCCACTTTTGTCTGAAACGGATAGTAACGCTGTTGGCATAAGATTCCTCTCTCCTGTACGTTTCACGTTTTACGCTTTATGAATAACATAAACCAGGCGGCGAAAAAACACAACTTCCCGCCCGGCAATTACTTATTCTCCAAAAATCTGGGCATCGACCACCACCTCGACATCGTCGAAGCCGAGGGAGTAAAGCAGATTCTCGAAGTACACCTGGCCGAAATCGTTGGCCTGGTCGAGGATGCCCCCTTCGAGAGCCGCCTTTTCGATGGCGTCCTTGGCCTGAGCCAGGGCCTCGCCCTGCAAATTGGGGTCGCTGTCGTCGAAAATGAGGCTGTTATCATAGTAGACGATGCGGGTCTGGTCAAAGTTGATACTGCTGTTGAGAATCTCCGGCGCGGGCAGTACCAGCCGCACGCTCGCGCCGTCCGTCCACAAATCCTCCTCGTCGATTTTTTCCAGATCGAACCCGGCCCGCACGTCGCCGTAGGTCAACATCAACAACTCCTCTTTGGTGCCAAAAAATTCATCCAGCCAGCCCTCCGGCAACGTTTCATTATAAATCTCGGCCACGACGGTCTGCTCGACGGTCGATAGTTCGGCCTGGGATTTGATGCCCTGAATAGTGACCACCGGCGGCGGCAAAGGCGTGGCCGTCGGTATCGGCGTGGCTGTGGGGACAGAGGCCACGCCAGTGATGCGCCCCACCAGGAACGTGCCTACGCCCACCCCGGCCAGGACCAGAATAACAATAACGATCCAGACAACGGATTGTGATTTTGGTTTGTCGTTCATAACTCCCGCTCTTTGAATTGAATGGTGATGTCAGTAAAGCCGAGGGAGCGCAGAAAATTCTCGATCTGCACTTTGCCATCCTCCGTGGCCTGCTCGAAGATGCCCCGCTCCGTGGCCCACTCGACCAGGGCCTCCTCGGCCAACTGCCGGGCGCGGCTCTCCAACGTCGGGTCGGGGCTGACGAAGATACCGGTCTGCCGCTTGTAGACCTGCGTTTGTTCGTTGTCGATGCGGCTGTAGAGAATCTCCGGGGCGGGCAGCACAATCCGCACCGTCGTCCCCTCCACGTCGATGTCGGCGGGGTCGATCTTTTCCAGATCAAACCCGGCCACCACCTCTCCCTCGGCGATGAGCATCAGTTTGTCGCTGCCGAAAATCTGCTCCCACAGATTGCTACGATCATTCTCCAGATCAACCACGGTCTGCATCACATATTCGGTCGTCTCCAGCCGACCGAGGGCGTTCATGCGGTGGATGACGACGATGGGTGTCGGCGTGGGCGTCGGCGTTTGCGTCGGAGTCAGCGTCGGGCTGGGGGTGCGGCTCGGTGTGGGGGACAGGGTCCAGGTGGGGCTGGGGGTGTTGGTGATGATGCGGGGCGGCACCGTCGTCGCCGTCGGCAGCGAGGGTGTGACCAGCACCACCGCGCCCGTATCGACCGGTTCAGCCGTCGATTGTTGCCCCAGCCAAAAGGCCCCGCCCCCGACGAGAATTGCCAAAGCAATCACCGCCAGGATCAGGATAGGCATCGAAACAGGGCTACGGTCATTCACGGGCGCATCACCTCTGAGGCATTGGCTTACGGATAGGAACAATCATTAACATTGTACACCAATCCGTTGTAAAACGTAAAACGGGCGGTTTAAGGAAATCGTTACGTTTCACCCAGCCCATAAAACGGAGCCTGATGTGATTTACCCAATGGTTGGAGATTACAAGATTGGGCGATTGAGACCTCCTCATCGCCCAATCTCTAATCTCCAAATCAAGCATCCAAGTTATTCCTGGACAACACTAATTACAACATTGCGTGCCGTACACCTCCCCCGCGCCGACGGTGAACTCGAAGGCGCGGTTGTTGTTGCCGTCGGTGATGTAGTAGCCGGCGTCGGCAGAGTGGGCCTGCCAGGTGTAGGTACCGGGGTCGATGAAGATGGTACTCAATTGCAGGGATTGATCGGGGCCGGGCGGCGGCGCTTGCAGAAAGTTCGGGCCAACGTCAACAATTGTCAGCGCCTATGCCGCACATGTGCGTGGCAAGCTGAAGATTGTTAGGATATTTAAAGGCATCTTAACAACTTTAACCCCACAAAAAAAGTGACAAATGTCACCAATAAAAAATGACATTTGTCATCCGAGTGGGATGGTTAAAAACCCCAGGCAGTTAGCTTGACACTTAGCTCACAGAGTCCGTAAAACGTAAGCCGTAAAACGTAAAAATTTGGCGACATAGCGGCCATGGTCGGTCAACATTAAACCGTGGTTGGCGCGAAGCCAGTCCGAGACTGGCGTTC
>CAZWZZ010001108.1:0-2362 GCA_964638395.1 uncultured Caldilineaceae bacterium | reverse complement strand
ACGCCCCCTTACGAGGTGCTGCGTAGCTCTGAGGAAATCGCCACCCTTTTTAAGGAAGGGCAGGTAGCGATGGCCTTTGGCAATCACGCCTTGGTACCCGCCTTTGCCGACATCACCGACTTCGAGTGGGATGTGGTCGGGTTGCCCAAAAAAGAACGGCGAGCGAACCTGGCCAGCGGGGCCGGCTACGTCATCGCCGCCAATACGCCCCACCCGGAGGCGGCCTGGACTTTCCTGAAATTCCTCTCCAGCGCCAAAGGGCAAGCGATCTTTGCCGAATCGCAGATTGCCGTGCCGGCCCGCCGCTCTGTGGCCGAATCGGACATTTTCGTGCGGCCCAATGCCCCGTACAATGTTCAAGTCTTCCTGGATGAAACGGAAATCGGTGAGCCGAACCCGGCCTTCCCCGGCGCCAACGATATTTTGAGCCTGATGAACAACGAAGCCCTGCCGCCGGTCTGGCGGGGTGAGCAGGATGCGGCCAGCGCCCTCAAAGCGGTTTTGCCCGACATCAACGCGATTCTGGCCGACGTCAACTCAGATGTCCCCCGATAACGTATGAAGGGCTGGCAGAAACTAGGGGTCGGGCAAGTCGTCGCTCTGGGCTTTGGCGTGGTGTTGTTGATTGCCTCGCTGATCGCTGTGCTAGGCCGGATCGCTTACGAGATCAGCATCAACCAACGGGCTGCCATCGCCACCCGTAGCGAGGTCGAGCGATTGACCCTGCAACTGGAACTGGTCTCGATCCGGCGGACAGAGGCCCTGGATCGCTTTTTAGCCTCCGGCAATGTCACCCTGCTGGCCGATTACCAAACCCAACAGGCCGCCTACAACGATACCTTTTCCCGCCTCTCCCGGCGGCTGAACACCCCGGCTGAAGTAGCCGCCCTGCAAGCCGTCGTTACGGCCCAAGAGACGTTAGAGGACAAAGCCGACGAGATGTTACGGCTGCATAACCAGGATTTCATCGCCTCGGCCCGCTTTTTGTGGAACAGCGAGGGGCGGCTGGCCCAGGAAAATCTCCTCGATGTGATTGACGACCTGCGTCAGGCCCAGGGGCGAACCAGTCGGGCCATCATCGACGAGGCCCGCCGCACGGAACGTTCAAGTGTGGTGACGATCAGCATTTTGGTGCCGCTGTTGCTGATCGGTGGCCTGGCAGCCGGGTTGCTGGTGACGCGGAGCATTACCCAACCCATTTCTCACCTGGTCAACACGGTCAACCAACTCGGCTCGAATCTCGATAGCCGGGTTGATCCGGCCGGGCCGCAGGAAATTGCCTTTTTGGGGGAGCGGGTCAACCGGATGGCCGCCAGCCTGTCGGCCTCCAACGAGGCCCTCCAGGGTCACAAAGAGCGGCTGGAGCGGGAGCTGACCCTGGCCGGTCGCATCCAATCCAGTCTCCTGCCCAGCACGCTGCCCCACATTCCCGACCTGGAATTGGCCACCTATCGCCAGTCGGCCAGAGAGTTGGGCGGGGACTTTTTTACCTTCGTCAGGATGGCGGATGGGCGCAGCGGCATTGTGTTGGGGGATGCCAGCGGCAAGGGCGCTCCGGCGGCGATGGCCAGCGCCCTGGCCGTCGGGCTGTTGGAGGCCCAGGCCCCGACCCACACCAGCCCGGAAACCTTGCTGGCCGAGTTGAATAATGAGCTTCACTCCCGCTTCCAGGCAGACCGGATGAATATTGCCTGCTGCTGTGCCGTGTTCGATGCCGCCTCCCGCTGTTTGACGGTGGCCAATGCCGGCTGCGTTTATCCCTATTTACGGCGGGGAGAGACGTTGTATGAAATCGATGTGGTCGGTATGCCGCTGGGCATGTGGCCAAATTTTAGCTATGTGGCCCAAACCCGAGGCCTACAAAAAGATGACTTGCTGCTGCTCAGTAGTGATGGCCTGGTCGAAGCAATGAATGAACAGGGAGAACTGTTCGGCTTCGAGCGATTGATGGCCAGCCTGATTCAGTTGCCGCCTCACATTTCGGCCCAGGCGGCAGTGGAACAACTTATGACCACGGTCATGCGCTTCGCCGGGCAGGCTGAACTCCACGATGATTTGACCGTGGTCATGATGCGGGTCGTGGAAAATGGCAGACCGTCGCCAAATTAGATGACAATAACTTGACAATCAATTAATCTTTTCTTACAATGTGTAGGATTAAAACTATTAACAACAAGGATGTAATAAGCATGGACCATCACTCCCCCCCCGCATCTTCGGACGTGGGGGAGAACCAAGCCACCAACAGGCCGCCCGGCGAGCAAACGCCACCCTCAACCGGGCGGGACAGTTCGGTTGCCATCGGCCTGATTATCGCCGTTGCCTTTATTCTGGGGTTAGCCCTCGGCTTTTTTGGTCGGCC
>CAZWZZ010001107.1:0-2365 GCA_964638395.1 uncultured Caldilineaceae bacterium | reverse complement strand
TTTGAATTGACGTGAGACAAAGGAGGCATCATGCTTGGCGCTATCGCCGGAGACATCATCGGCTCGGTCTACGAAGGCCGGCCCCTCAAAACCACCGAATTTCCATTATTCAGCCCGCAGTCCACCTTTACCGACGACACGGTGTTAAGCGTGGCCGTGGCCGAGGCCATCCTGACCGATGGCGATTACGTGACGGCCATCAAGAATTTTGGCCGCCGCTATCCCAACGCCGGGTATGGGGCCTCTTTCATACAGTGGCTCCGTTCCGAGAGCCGGGACCCCTACTACAGTTGGGGCAACGGCGCGGCCATGCGGGTCAGCCCGGTCGGGTTCGCCTTCGACACCGACGAGACCGTTCTGCGGGAGGCCAAACGGACCGCCGACGTGACCCACAACCACCCCGAAGGCATCAAGGGGGCACAAGCCACGGCCCTGGCCATTTTGCTGGCCCGGCAGGGGAAAGACAAAGCCGCTATTCGCCGGGAGATTAGCCGCCGTTTTGACTACAATCTGGAGCGTACCGTGGCCGATATGCGTCCCACGTACCAATTCGATGTCTCCTGCCAGGGGTCGGTGCCGGAGTCGATCATCGCCTTTCTGGAATCGAGCGATGTGGAAAGCGCCATCCGGCTGGCCATTTCGCTGGGCGGGGATAGCGACACGATGGCCTGCATCGCCGGGGGGATCGCCCAGGCGTTTTACGGCCCGGTTCCGTCCGAAATCGAGGCTGAGGTGCGGGCACGGCTACCGGAGGATTTGTTGGGGGTAGTGGATCGGTTTAAGCAGAAGTTTATGTAACGACTCAGGATGCGTTTTGCGTAAGTCCCGACATCAAACCTCTACAAAATATAGATTTTTCTGGTAAAAAATTTGCCTAAAACTGTACATTGTACTATTATAGCGTTTCGTTGAATTGACTGCCACAAATATTAGATAAGGGGGTAATCACATAAAAACAAAATCATCCAAATTAAATTTGTGTCAGTAGTTTGCAACAAAGCAAGGAGAATGTAAATCATGAAACGCTTAATTATAACTTTTGCTTTTGCCATCGCTGCCCTCTTAGCAGCTTTAATTCCCCTGAGTTGGGTCCACGACACCCCCACCGCTCAAGCTCAAGGCAATGCGCGGGTTTGGGTAGCTCATCTGGCCCCGTTCACGAACACGATAACCGGTACTGCCGTATCCGTCGATGTTAACGGAAGCGAAGTCCTGACGGATTTCCAATTCGGTGAAACCAGCGGTCGTTATCTATCCGTGCCTGCGGGCAGTACGCTAGTCGAAGTCAAGGCTGGCGGGACAACTGCGATTAGTGATACATTTAATCTAATGGCCGATACGGATTATACGGTGGCGGCCATTGGCAATGGAGTCTTGGGGTATGCCGGTCTTGACTTGTATGTTGTCGATGGGAGTGATGATAACACCGCGCCCGCTGCTGGTAATGGGAAAGTCCGTGTTGTCCATCTGGCACCTTTCAGCCCCACCATTACCGGAACAGCGGTCGATGTACGACCAGACATTGGTGGTAGTGCCATATTGACTGATGTCAAATACGGTGATAGCAGCGGTTATGTCCCACTACCTGACGGTACTTATGATTTAAATGTAACCGACCCAGGTGGGGCTAACACCATCATCGACATCCCTCCCTTTAAACTGGCCGACGGCGAAATCGTGACAGTTTTCGCCATTGGCGATGGTGTAAATCAACCGGCGGACATTCTGTCTGTTGTCTACAGCACGGCTGATGTCTATGTCGTTCACGCGGCCCCCTTCACCAACACCATTACCGGTACCGCCGTGACGGTGCGAATCAATGGCACGGACACCCTGACCGACTTCAAATATCTGCAAACCAGTGGCAAGTACGTCTCCCTGCCCTCGATCTCGACCACGGTTGAGATTGTGGCCGGCGGCAATACCGTTACCAGCGCCACGCTCGATCTGGCCCCGAACATCAAATACACCGTGGCTGCTATTGGGAACGATCCGACCGATCCCAAAGATATGAACCAACCGGTCGAATTATTAGCACTGGTCGATGAAGAGGCGGTGTCCACGACAGCCAAAGTTCGTATTGTCCACGCCGCCCCCTTCTCCAGCGTTCTGACCGATACCCAGGTTGATATTCTGAACCAGGATGGCAGCTTCATGCTCAACGGCATCGCTTACAAGCAGTTCACCGATCCGTATGTTCAATTATCCGCCGGTACTTACGACTTCAAAATCAACCAGGCCGGCACGATGACCACGGTTATTGATATCCCGGCCTTTAGCTTGAGCAACGGCGATATCGCCACAATTTTCGCCGTGGGTGATGGCAACAACCAGGATTTGGGCATTTTGACCATCCCAGAATTAA
>CAZWZZ010001106.1:0-2367 GCA_964638395.1 uncultured Caldilineaceae bacterium | reverse complement strand
AATGTGGGGAATGTGGTTGGCACGGGGAAACCGGGGGTGTTGCTCCAAAAGGGAACCCACACCGTCTGGCGCTTCGAGGCGTTCATCACCGGCCTGACCTATGCCACGCCCCCCGGCCCTCTAGCCTTGCCTAAAACAGGGATTTCGCCTACCATACAAAAAGAGACCCGCCGCAATCTGTCAGATTGCGGCGGGATTTGGCTAATGCTTGTGCCCGTTCAAATTACTTTTGTCGCCATCACCAGCTTTTCTACCATTCAATTGTTCCAGTTGGTGAAGCAACGCCTCCAAATCAGGGCCGGACAGATGCCACTGGGCGACGCCTACGATAGTACAGGCTTGAAACAACGCCCCTAACGTCCGCCAGGTATCAACCTTTTCATCAAAGCTGAACTCGCTGGCGAAATGACAGGCTGCGGCGATGTTGGCGCATTGGAACGGAGAAAGTTCAACGGTAACGTATCCGTTTTCAAAATTGAGGGTTGGCTTCATTATCAACTCCCTTTGATCGTCAATCTATAGGGTGACGGCATCGTAACATAGGATTGGTTGAGTGTCAAATCTTGAAAACAATAATGAGATAATGAAAAGGTTTGGGGAAAAGTTGCGTACCCTGCGCGAACGGGAGGGGCTATCCTTGAGGCAACTCGGGGAAAAGCTTGATGTGAGTAAGAACTATATATGGACTATGGAAATGGGCCATAAAACGCCGAACATCGCTATGCTTATCAAAATAGCTCGTTTATTTAACGTAACGGCTGATCAACTGATAATGGATGACCAAGACCTGGACTAATGAAATCATAGGCACTTGCGCTTCCACCTCGACAAAAAATTATCGATCCTTGGTCGATGACACGGAGATGATTGAGCGTGGCCAAGCCCTTACCCCCCCACGCCACCCTAACACTACAACGGATGGATGAAAAAAGCGAATTTTGGGCCTTTTCCATCCGTTGCTTTCCTAATCCGCTGTAGTGTTGGTGTTCAAGAGGTGGCTGCCCCCTTGAACCGCTGATTCGCTGAGACCCCTGAAACCGCTGTTTAACACCCGGCCCCTCACCCCGCCACTGTCAAATCGCGCAGTAGCCGCTTGAGGGCACGCTGATAGGCGGCGGCATCTTGCCAGGTGGAGAAATTGCCAATGTGCCGGGTGCGGCGGATGTGGGCGGCCCAGCCGGCCTTTACCTCGAATACGGCCTCGTCCAGGCGGAGGGGAAACAACATCACGTCGTTGCGCTCCCGTTCCTGTTCAAAGGCCGTCTCCACTTCATGCTCGACCCAATCACTGGCCACGGAATGGGCGGATAGAATCAGAAGCAGCTTGTTCTGTTCAGAGATGGCCTCATCAGCGCTGTCTCGGAGCCGCTGGCCGATTTTGCGGTCTTCCGGGGCAAACCAGCAGCGGACGCCGGCCGCTTGCAGACCGGCATAGAGCTTGTCGGCCAACAGCTCCGCTTTCAAATCTCGCACCTACCAGTTCTATCTGCATCGACGCGCTTCTCCTATTCCTCCAAAAATATGGTATAATGAGGCCGTATGAACTGACCTGATTAGGAGTGGCATAATGACTAAAGTGCTGGTGGAAGAAGGCTATCAATTGAGTTTACCTCCGGAGTTACAGTCTTTGGCTCCGGTTGGCACTCAATTTGAGATAACCGTGGATGCAGCCGGACGGATCATTTTAACCCCTGGATCTGAAATTCGGGCAATTTTAATGGAAACGTTCGGCATGTGGTCAGATCGTGAAGATGTGCCCACCGATGGTATTGAGTTTGTGAATGGTATACGCCAGGGCAACCGTTTAGACAAGTTAGGGATACCGGCCGTTGAAACTGATTGATACCGACATCTTGATTGACCACTTCCACGGTCACCAGGCTGCGCTCGATTTTATCAGCCAACAGCTTATTGCCGGTGAAACATTGGCTATTTCAGTGGTGACAGTCACAGAATTTTCGGGCGGGATGCGATCCGGCGAAGAGACCCGCACCGAACGCCTCCTAACCCTCTTCACAATACTCGATGTCGATGAAGCTGTAGCCCGACAAGCCGGACAATATTTGCGTCAGTATCGTCGCAGCCATCGGCTAGAATTGGGCGACGCCTTAATTGCTGCTACCGCGCATCAGGCCAACGCTGAACTGGTTACCCGCAACGTCAAGCATTACCCGATGTCTGACCTTTCCGTTTTGACTCCGTATGAGCGGGGTCGGTCGTAAAATTACCCCTCCGCTTTCAAATCTCGCAACAACTGCTCGAACCCCCGCTCATACGCCCCCTCATCCAACCAGTTGCAAAAATCGCCGATGTGTCGGTTCCGCTTGAGCTTGGCCGCCCAGCCGATTTTCGACTCCAGCACCGTGT
>CAZWZZ010001105.1:0-2368 GCA_964638395.1 uncultured Caldilineaceae bacterium | reverse complement strand
CAGCGGGTTGAAGGTTCGAGTCCTTCCCGGTTCACCACCATCCACCTGGACCGGTAGCTTAACGAGTAAAGCACTGCCCCCTTTCGGTAGGAGATGGAGTGTGCAAGTCCTCCCCGGTTCACCTTTTTGATCTCATCACAGCTCTGGTTCATCCCAGAGCTTTTTTTATTTCCCCGCTACTAACAACCGAGTTGTGTTTATCGGCAACCGTTGATAAAATTAACCCACTTAAAAGGGAAAGGGCCTCAACGATGTCAGAATCGACCACCTACGATAGTAAACAAAAGCAGCTTATTCATCACTTGATTGATACCCTCTTTACCGATGAGGAGCTAATCAACTTTTGTGCCGAACATTTTCGGGATGTTTTCAACGACTTCACCGCCGAGACCGGGAAGGAGGCCAAAATCAAGGCCCTGGTCGAGACGATGGCCGGGCGGGAGCAGTTACCCGCCCTGATCGAGGCTGCGCGACAAGCGAAACCGGACGCCTACGAAGCCTTTGTCCAGCAGACCCGAACGACCAAGCCTGCCGCCCCGGCCCCACGGGACTCTCCCCCACCCGATGAGTCCGCCACCCGGCCCGCGCCCCTGACCAGGGGGGAACGGACCCAGGTCATCCTCAACCCGGAACGCTTTCTGGATCGCTCGCTGGAGGGGCGTTACCGGATCAACGAAATTTTGGATCGGGGCGGGTTAGGAGCCGTCTTCAAAGCCTACGACACCAAATTGCGGCTCGATGTGGCCGTCAAAATCATCGACCTGGCCCGGGTCAATGAGCCGGCCATGGTCGAGCGGGTTCGCCGGGAGGTGCAAACGGCCCAGAAGCTGGATCACCCCTGCGTGGTCCGGGTTCACGACTTCGGCCAGGCCGACTCGCTGCTCTACATCATTATGGAGTTTATCAGCGGCTACAATTTGGATGAGATGCGCCAGCAGTTCAAAAGCCTGAACCGGCTCAAGCTGCTGCCCCAACTGATTAAGCTGGCCCGTCAAATCTGCCTGACCGTCGATTATCTGCACCAGCAGGGCGTGCTTCATCCGGGAACCAAGCCGGAAAATATTATGCTCAAGCCGGGTCAGGCCGGAGAGGATATGCCCTGGCGACCGGTCCTCATCAATATGGGCCTGCTGCGTCCCAGCCGGGAGGCGGTTATGGCTCGCCGGGAAATCTCGGCCCGGCGGTTGACCTACACCGTCTCGCCGGAGCTGTTGCTAGGCCACGCCACCGACACCCGCAGCGATGTTTACACCCTGGGCCTGATTCTGTATGATCTACTGGTAGGACGGCCTCCCTTCGTGCCCCAAAATCTGGAGGAGGCGTTTAGCCTGCACATCGAAACCCCACCCCCGGAGCCACGCTCCATCAACGACGACATCCCGGAGGCGGTGCAGGCGGTGCTGCTCAAAGCCCTGGCCAAAGACCCCTCGGATCGCTACCTGAGTGCCAAGGAGATGGCCCAGGCCCTGGCCAACTGTCTGGAGCAACCGGTCCTGCCGCCCGCCCCGGACAATGTGACCATCACCCTCAAGACGAAGCAACTGACGGTCATCCCCGGCCAACAGGCGACGACCGAGGTCCTGCTCTACAACAAGGGCACGCAAAATTCCCACTGCCAGGTCAAGGTCGAGGGTGTGCCGGAAGAGTGGGTGGCGATTAATCCCTCGGTGACCACCCTGGCCCCGGCGGAGGAGCAGACGGTCGAGGTGACCATCGAGCCACCCCTCGACACCCGCAGCCGGGCCAAACATTACCCCTTGATTATCCAGATCGTGCGGCAGCGGGACCGGCAGCAGATCGACGAGGTGCGGCTGGTTCTCAAGGTGGCGCGGTATCCGGCCTTTGAGAGTACGCTCTGGCCCCAGGAGATTTCGTCGGAGCAGATTACCCAGATCACCATCGAAAATCAGGGCAACGCGATGGAGACCTTCACCATCCGCGCCCGGCCCGAAAGCGGGCTGACTTTTCAACCGGAGCAGGCCCAACTCAAGCTAGGCCCCGGCGACAGCGGCAAGCGGGATGTGCGGGTCATCCCCCGCACCCGCGTCATCGGCGACATCATCACCCAAACCTTCTCTCTGGAAGTCAGCCAGCCGGAGGGGGAGACGGTGGTTCACAGCGGCGAGATTGTCAGCAGCGGGTTTCTTTCCCCCCGGCTGTTTGCCATCGTGTTGACGGTTTTGGGCCTGCTGGCCTGCGTCATCTTCAGTTTTTACACCATCATCGCCGACAACCTCCCGGCCAGCGCCACCGTCCAGGCCGCCCAATTTCAGGGGGCCGCCGCCGCGGCCAGGGTGACCCAGACCGTCGTCAATGCGGCTACGGCCACCCAGACGGCTGCCGAAACCGCGACCTGGCTCAACAGCGA
>CAZWZZ010001104.1:0-2375 GCA_964638395.1 uncultured Caldilineaceae bacterium | reverse complement strand
CCGGCAGTGGCGAATATCCGCCCCAAAATGCCTGGTGGATCTACTCGCGGGTGTGCCGAGCCAACGGGCAGACCGAGGCGGGCTACACCGCCCTGCGTAAGGCTTACGAGTTGGTGCGGGCCAAAGCCGAGCAGATCAATGACCTCGACCTGCGCCAGAGTTACCTCATCAACGTTCGCTACAACGCCTCGATCATCGACGACATGGCCTCTTCTGGCATTATGAACCTTAATGAGTCGCCGACCAGCGTGCCGGAGAACGCCGAACCCCTATCTTGAGAATTCGTAGAGTGTAATGGGCGTGGTTCAGAAACTTGAGATGTTAGATTGACACTGGAACAACAACCAACGTAAAACGTATTGCGTAAAACGCAAAAATTTAACGATAGCAATCATTACGCTTTTCGTTTTTCGTTTTACGGGTGGCTCGGTGTCAATCCGCCTTTAACTATGTCAATCGCTAATATTCTAACAACTCCCTAACCTTCCGCCCCACATCTTTAGCCTTTACCAACGCCTCGCCGACCAGAATCGCATCCACCCCTTCCCCGGCCAGCCGGGCCACATCCGCCGCCGTGTGGATGCCGCTTTCGGCCACGAAACAAACGTCACGCGGGACATATTGTCGCAGTTCGATGCAGGTGTTCAAATCGACGGAGAAATCACGCAGGTCGCGGTTGTTGACGCCGATGAGACGCGGCTCCAGCGGCAGTACTCGCTCCAGCTCGGCCCGGTCGTGAACCTCGATCAGGGCCGTCAGCTCCAGTTTGCGGGTCAGGGTTAACAAGTCGGCCATCTCCCGGTCATTCAACACCGCCGCGATGAGCAGCAGGGCGCTGGCTCTCGCCGCCCGTGCTTCATAAATCTGGTAGGGATCAAAGATGAAATCTTTCCGCAGCAGCGCCGGGGCCTCGACCCCTTTCGATTTTTGTAAATAATCCTGAATGTGGGTTAAATAGTCGAGACGGCCCTGAAAATATTTGGCGTCCGTCAACACCGAAATCGCCGCCGCGCCGTTGTCGGCATAAGTGGCCGCCAACTCGACCGGATCGAACTGGTGACGCAGTAAGCCCTTGCTCGGCGAGGCCTTTTTGACCTCGGCAATCAGGGCCACCCGGGGAGCGGCCCGCAGCGCGGCTACAAAATCACACGGCTTGGGGGTCAGCGCCGCTTCGGCCTGGACCAGAGCCGGTTCCCGCCTGGCCTGCTGTTTCGGTAGCTCTTCATTCTTTTTGTATTTGACGATTTCGTCAAGAATAGTCATAGGTTGTCCTTGAAGCTTGGTTCGATTTTATTTCACTTGATGATGGTGTTATAATTCTCCTCAAGATACATTTTTCGAGGTTATGTTATGTCTATTATTCAGCTTGAAATTTCAGACGAATTGGCCAAGCAATTGGCTCCTCACCAAGATCGGTTGGTTGATCTGCTCCGGCTTGGTCTCCAACAGTGGCAAGAGAAAGAGCAGCAAAGACGCCAGTCCGAGCAGGCGCACCTTCTTCAACTTTTGGCCGAATCGGGTCAGGTGATTATCCCGAAACCGGCTGTGGATACAACAGCCTACATCCGTCAGACTCCCGTCCCTCTCGCCGGCAAGTCGACCAGCGAAGTTGTCATCGAACAAAGGGGTAAGCTCGAATGAGTTTGCCCGCTACGACAGTCTTGTATCTCGATACCAGCGCCTTGGTCAAACGTTACGTCACGGAAATTGGCAGCGGTTGGACAGTTGCCCTCTGTGATGTCGCTGCCGGTCACACAATCGCCACAGCCCAGATCACCAAAGTCGAAGCGGCAGCCGCTTTTGCCAGTAAACGGCGCAATAATGATCTCTCTGCCGCAAATTACACGGCCATTCTGCAAGACCTCGCTCACGATTTTGCCCATCAATATTTGTCGGTCGAAATTGACCAAAGTTTAGTCGATTTAGCCGTTGATCTGACTAAACACCAAAAGCTGCGCGGGTATGATGCCATCCAACTGGCTACCGCTCTTCGGTTGAGCCACATTCTAACGAAAGCGTCTTCGGCGACGGTCACATTCATTGCCGCCGATAGCAATCTTCTCCAATCGGCTCGCAATCAGGGCTTGACGGTTGATAACCCCAACCTCCATCCATAGCTAACAGTTTCTCTACGCCGCTATCTGCTGCGTGAACGCCACAAATTTGTCCAACGTGGCCAGGGCCGCGCCGCTGTCGATGCTTTCAGTGGCCTGCTCGATGCCGGCGGCCATATCCGTGGCCCGCTCTGTGGCCACCAGGGCCGCCGCCGCATTGAGAATGACCACATCCCGTTTGGCCCCGGTCAATTTTCCACCGAGCAGGTCACGGGTGATTTTGGCGTTCTCCTCCGGCGTGCCCCCGGCCAACTGGCCGAC
>CAZWZZ010001103.1:0-2378 GCA_964638395.1 uncultured Caldilineaceae bacterium | reverse complement strand
TCGATGTGCTGCATCACCCCGCCGATGACCACGCGCCCACCGCCCGGCAGCCCGCAATCGGCCACGGCGTCGATATCGACTTCGTAGGTGTCTTCCAGATAGTAGTCGATCAAAATCGGCTTGCCCGGCGCGGCGGCTACTGCCTCGGCGATGTAATTGGCCAGAGCCGCTTCATCGTAGACGACCGCCATCGCCCGTCCGCCCAACACATAAGAGGGGCGAACCAGTACCGGATAGCCAATCTCGGCGGCTACCTGGCGAGCTTCCTCCAGATTGGTGGCCAGGCCGTTACGCGGGCGATCCACAGCCAGCTCATCCAGCAGGGCCTCGAACTGTTTGCGATCCTCGGCCATCGCTATCGCTTCCGGTGAGGTTCCCCAAATCGGTACGCCCGCTGCGGCCAGCCCTTCGCTCAAATTGAGCGGTGTCTGCCCCCCAAATTGAACGATGACCCCCGCCGGCTGCTCCAGATCGACGATGTTCAGCACATCCTCCAGAGTCAGCGGCTCGAAGTAGAGCCGGTCGGCGGTGTCGTAGTCGGTGCTGACCGTCTCCGGGTTGCAGTTGACCATAATCGTTTCGTAGCCCGCCTCCCGCAGGGCAAAGCAGGCGTGGACGCAGCAGTAGTCGAACTCGATGCCCTGCCCGATGCGGTTCGGCCCGCCGCCGATAATCATCACCTTCCGCCGCTCCGTCGGGTCGGCCTCACACTGGCTTTCGTAGGTTGAGTAGAGGTAGGGCGTGTGGGCCTCGAACTCGGCGGCGCAGGTATCGACCCGCTGGTAAACAGGGGTGATACCCAAATCAATTCGCTTGGTTCGAAGTAAGGCTGAGGCAGAGGCTAAGGCTAAGGGATCATCATTCTTAGACTCCGCCTTAGCCTTAGCCTGTAGTAGATTGGCGATGGTGTCGTCAGAGAGACCGAAACGTTTGGCTTGGCGTAACAGATCGGCGGGCAGGGTGTCGAGGGAATGTTGGGCGATGGCTTGCTCCATTTCCGCGATTTGGAGCAGTTGATCGACGAACCAGGGATCGTAACCGGTGGCCTCGATGATCGCTTCCGCCGGCGCGCCGGCGTACAGACAGGCCATCACCTGAAACAACCGCTCCCGCGTCGGCGTCTGCAACTGCTCAAGCTCCGCCTGCCAATCTTCAATCTCCAACCGCCACTCCCCAATCTCCAAGCCCCGCATGCCCTTGCCCAACGCCTCTTTGAACGTCCGGCCAATGGCCATCACCTCGCCGACGCTCTTCATCTGCGGGCCGAGGATGGGATCGACGCCGGGAAACTTCTCGAAGGCCCAGCGGGGCATTTTAACGACCACGTAATCGAGGCTCGGCTCGAAGCTGGCCGGGGTTTCGCGGGTGATGTCGTTGGGGATTTCATCGAGGCTGTAGCCAACTGCCAGCAGCGCGGCGATTTTGGCAATGGGAAAACCGGTCGCTTTGGAGGCCAGGGCCGAGGAGCGGCTGACGCGGGGGTTCATCTCGATGACCACCATCTCGCCGTCGGCAGGGTTGACCGCGAATTGGACGTTACTGCCGCCGGTCTCGACGCCGACTTCGGTCATCACAGCCCGGCCCGCATCCCGCAGCCGTTGGTACTCCTTGTCGGTCAACGTTTGGGAGGGGGCCACGGTGATGCTGTCGCCGGTGTGAACACCCATCGGGTCGAGATTTTCGATGGTGCAGACGACGACATAATTATCCTGGCCGTCCCGCATCACCTCCAGCTCAAACTCCTTCCAGCCCAGCACCGATTGATCGACCAAGACCTGGCCGACCGGGCTGTTACGGCAGCCATGCTCGACGGCCTGGATGAGGGTCGCCTCATCGTGGGCAATGCCGCCGCCCGTGCCGCCGAGGGTAAAGCTGGCCCGCACCAGCAGCGGATAGCCGACCGCCTCGGCCATCGCCAGGGCCTCCGCCGGCCCTTTGGCGATGATGCTCTGGGGCATTTTGAGGCCGATGCGCTCCATCGCCTCCTTAAAAAGCTGCCGGTCCTCGGCCAACTGCATGGCCTCCAACGACGCGCCGAGGAGGTGGACGCCGTACTTCTCCAAAATGCCCTGCTCCGCCAGAGCCACGGCCAGATTGAGGCCCGTCTGCCCGCCGACCGTCGGCAGCAGCGCATCAGGCCGCTCCGCCGCGATGACCCGTTCGGCCATCTCCACGGTCAACGGCTCGACGTAGGTGGCGTCGGCAAATTCGGGATCGGTCATAATGGTGGCCGGGTTGCTGTTGATGAGAATGACCCGGTAGCCCTCCGCTTTGAGGGCTTTGCAGGCTTGCACCCCGCTGTAATCGAACTCGCACGCCTGGCCGATGATAATCGGCCCGGCCCCGAGGATGAGAATGGATTGAATGTCGGTTCGTTT
>CAZWZZ010001102.1:0-2381 GCA_964638395.1 uncultured Caldilineaceae bacterium | reverse complement strand
GGTACAGCCAAAAAGCCGCTTTTTTAGCTCTAGCCAAGTCCGTGACTTGGCGATTCTGGGCCGGAAACGCCAGTCACGGACTGGCCTTCGCGCTAACCACGATTTAATACAGAACTATCCGTTTACTAACAAAGAGTGGTTAATTTAGTCGAATAAATCGGTTTCTTGTTTGGGGCCATCCAGCAAGAGCTTAAGCCGGTTGAGAACATTACGCCCCAAAATAACCTCGTTACTATGCTCATCGGCAATAACACGCACAGCGGGTAAACGAAAGCCGCCAAAACCTATGTCTATGGCAAAAGTTTTGACGGCGAACCACTCACCCCACTGACTACTTAACCAGGCATCATCAACAAATGGGGCATCGAGCTGATCAATTAATGTATCTGGGTAAAATCGTCCCGTCTGCGCCAGTGTCCACGATTGCTTCCAAGGGTCCTAATTGAAGGCTTTCTTCCGGGTATCCCAGCCAAATTTGTAATATCGGAACCGGCGGTGTGTAATCATCAAGATAAGGTGTTTTCACGGTTGTTTACCCCACCGAATCTTTGGACTCCGCATCATCAGCGGCCGATCCGGTTCCGACTCCACCCGACGAATCAAGATAGCCTCCCGACCATAGGTTTGACGAATACGCCGGTGGAGTGACTCAAAGGATGAGTCGTGATCGACAACTTGACCCTGGTGCATAGCGATGAATTGACCCAAATAGGTCTCTTTTAAGTTAGCATACTGGGCCAGGTACTGTTGCTTTTCAGCTTCGATCTTGGCTTCTTCCAAACGACGGCGATACGTCTTTAGGAACGGGAATTAATTAACTGTCCCATTTGCTCCCGCCGGATTGACAAATCCGGCGATCCGGCGGTGTATGGCCTGGATTTGTCAATCCAGGCCGAGCGACGTGGGACAGTTATTAATTCGACAATGTCACATTAGACAAATGTTCTGTCAAGCCCACCTTGACTTCGCCTAACTCGCCCGCCCGGACATAAATGATCCGGGCTATCCAACAGCACCGGATGAATCCGGTTTTAGTTTAGCCCGATTTATCGGGCACTGTTCTATAGCACGGCGAGTTCATCGCCGTGCGGACGGTGGGAAAAACGGGTCATAGGGGTGGTAAAAGACTCTACATAAGAATATGACATTGTAGAATTAAAATCTCATTACTTAGCGCCGCCCGAAGTAGCTCATCCGCATCCAGTTTATATTGGGTGGCTAACGTTTCTAAGGTCGGCCAGAGATTTGGAACTTAAATTTAAAGTCATCGTAACTCCACCATTCTGAGTTCAAGCCGCCATTTTCTCCGGCAGCGGCGGCACCTGTGGCGAGAAGGATAATTCCACCGCCAAAAAATCACTCACCGGCGGTGTGGTGATGACGGCCAGGACTGCTGGCCATACCCCATCCGGTAGCCCCCGTAAATTGGCCAACGGTACGTGCAAAGGCTTGCTTTGATGGTATTCCTGCATCCGGGCAAAACTGACGAACGTTAAACCGATAGCTTTAGGCGCGGTTCCGGTTGCCTGGCCGGTATCCAAGCGCAACAAAATATTATCGGCCAATTCAACGCCGGTGACGTGGTCGCTTCGCCCAAGGCGGTTGGCTCATCTTCTACCAACAAGATTGTCTTACCTTTCATCAATGCTACGATTACCCCCTATACTTTCCATCCACATCTTCTAGGTGCTTGCAAACCTGACCGTTTTTTCAGTTACGACCACAAATTTGTTAGCTAATCTATCCGCATAATTATCCAGCACTCTCTGCATGGCCTCAATTTTGTTTGGTACTCGGTCATCCCCTAACCGTAACAAAACTATTCCATGATGAGGGTATTTTTCACGATAGACCTTTTCACCAAAATCTTTGTCATTGGTTATCAGGATCCAATTTTCAGCATAGGCTTTTTCAATGATTGTTGTATCGTCCATACCACGCGCTTTTTCATAAACTGAAAAAACTTCGTGCCCTTGGGTCCTTAACCACCGCCCGACCGCCGGACCTGTACATTCATCAACTAGAAATCGCATTCAGGCCGGTTCTATGGCTAAAGGCATAAAAGCCGTGCTTTCTAAAGCTTTGGTCGCAAATAACAAACAAGCTTGAATATCTTCTTGGGTTAAGCCCTCATATTCATCTAAAATTTCTGGAATCGTTGCGCCATGAGCTAACAAACCAAGAATATATTCGACCGTTAAGCGAGTCCCTTTAATTATAGGTTTACCAACCATAATTTCTGGATTGAGGATAATACGTTCA
Organism: uncultured Caldilineaceae bacterium; assembly: GCA_964638395.1. GTDB lineage: Bacteria > Chloroflexota > Anaerolineae > 4572-78 > J111 > CAZWZZ01. The sequence goes on along the minus strand of CAZWZZ010001102.1, from coordinate 119 downwards.
AGAAGTTGGGTTTCTGACATAGTTTTGCACCTCCTACTACTCAATTATACCTCAAAGCTGTGAAACTTTGAATCGCCAATATTTTATCAGAGCGACATTCTACAAACAAAGTAGTAGGT
>CAZWZZ010001101.1:0-2383 GCA_964638395.1 uncultured Caldilineaceae bacterium | reverse complement strand
AATGAACAATGAATAACAACTGCTGCTAGAGTGTAACTTGTTTTACTGACTTGGCAAACAGATCATCAATGAAATCGAGGTGTTGTATGACAACTGTGATCAGTCCGTTTGGAAAAGCCGATCCTACCTTGCGGATCAAAGAGGGCAGCCCTCCGCTGACCCGTCCGACGAAAGAGGAAATCGACGCCTTCCCGGACGAGGCCCAACAACTGCTGGATGACACCTGGGCCGATCAAGCCACTCGGATCGAGCAGGGCCACTATAACCTGGATTGGATCGAGGGTCGCCACATTCTATTAGCCGGCGCTACCGGGCCGGGCCTGGGGGGGGCTTTTGCCTCGGCGGTGCTGGGGGTCGGCGGCGCGGCCAGCGTGACTATTTTGGGACGAGACATCAAACGCTCCCTCAATTTCGAGACGGGTAAGGTTTTGGAGAAAAAGGCCGAAGCAGCCGACCTGGGCGAGCGTTTCAACTGGTTCAACGATGGCATGGCCCTGGAAGGCAAGCCTCTGGAAAAATTGGTGTCTACCCTTAAGGAGATCGGAGCGGAGCAGGTGGTCTATTTTAATACCGTTGCGGCGGCTCTGTCCGGCCTCCTGCCCGATATGCCGCCGGTCTTTGCCAAGGATGTCGATGACGAGGGGCTGTTTCAATGGCAACTGTCCCCCCTGAGCGAGAAGGAGATTGGGATCACTAAATTTGTGATGGGGGAGATGGCTGTCCAGTTCCCCAATGTGTTAAAAGCTAACGGTATCGGCGTCGAAGCCTCTGTTTTTGCCGATTGGCGCGGCAGCCTGGACAAAGTCAGCCGCGACCCGGCCCAGCGGGAGTATGGCCGCCAGGGGGCCTACTCGACCAGCCTGTACCTCCCCAAAGAGTATCTGCAAGCAGCCGCCCGGGAGGCTTACGGCACCGACACGCTGATGCTCGATATTTTCTACCCGATGATGCGCACCCGTGCCTTGCCGCTCATTCCCGGCGGTATGACCGTGGCCGCCGTTAACGAAACGATGATGGAAGCGGAGGGCGTCCGTCGCCGAGAGATCCCCGAACTGGCCCTGATGGGGCTGGATTTCGTCGGCAAGGCGCTGACCGAGGGGTATGACAATCCCTTCCCCCGCACCGATGACCACGACACGCACCTGGATGAGTGGCTGTTTGAGGTCTTGGCCCGGTTGAATGATGATGATAATAGCGATTTCTATTATAAGCGGTGGATGTAAGGTAGCCCGCTGCAAAATCCCATTTTTATTTGACCAATCATCTGCGCTTCGGTATAATCCTTAAGATGAGGGCGGTTAGCTCAGTTGGCTAGAGCACCTCGCTTACACCGAGGGGGTCACAAGTTCGAGTCTTGTACCGCCCATTCTTGATGATGCGCCAAAACAAGAAACCGTTCCTTCGAGTTCGAGGGAACGGTTTTTGAGTCTCAATATATCCTGTCAGGGGCGATTTCAATCCTGTTTCTCTATGCCCCGCTCTCTTGCCAGAAATCCTCCAGGGGAACGCCCAGACCATCGGCGAGACGATTGACGTAGGCGTAGTAGGCAGTAACCTGGTTGATGTCTAAAATCGCCCGATCCGAAAAACCCTGCTCACGAAGCGTATGGACATCAGTCTCCGTCATAGCCCACGGGGTCAGAGTCAATTTGTAGGCATAATCGAGCATGGCCCGATTGGCCGGGGTCAAGTCAGCCTGGCGATAATCGGTTTGCAAGGCTTTAATTAGGGTATCATCCTTGGTCAATCGGCGCAGACCGGCCGAGTGATGCTCAATTCAGTAGTGGCAGTGGTTCGCCGCCGAGGCCACCACGGCAATCATCTCCCGTTGGGGCCGGGTCAGGGGGGATTTGCCATACATCAACACCTTGTACAGGAGAACGTGCGCTTTCAGCGAGTCGGGGCTTAAACTGTGAATTTTCAGGATATTATCGACCCCACCCCACGGCTCAATTAGTTGGCTGTATTGTTTGGCCAGGTTTCCCTCAGCCTCACGCTCAGAAATTGTTTCGATCCACGCCCGTGCCATGCCATCCTCCAATTTTGTCAAAGTGGAACAGATTATAAGGTCAGTTCAGAGAAAAGACAAAGATGTTAACCGGCAAGGTGATTTTTTTGCAAGAGCGTATGGCCGGTGCTATAATAGTTCTGTGTTCCTAGACATTATAAGGATCACATTGAACTTCCCGAATGTTGTTTTAAATAAGGAGTAAATCATGAGATTCGGTGGATTAGGTGGTTGGGAATGGATTATTATTCTCGTTATCGTCATTATTTTGTTCGGCGGCAGCAAATTAGCGGGGGTTGGGGCAGCGTTGGGCCAATCAATCCGCGAATTTCGTGAAAATGTCTCCGGCCCATCTAAAGATGACGAGGATGACTC
>CAZWZZ010001100.1:0-2384 GCA_964638395.1 uncultured Caldilineaceae bacterium | reverse complement strand
ACACAGCCACCCGCCAGGCCGTCATCGGGGCTTTGCTGGCCACGATTGCCCGGCCGGAGGTGGCCCTGCGGGTACGCATTGCCGCCGGGGAGGTGTTGGGCTATTTGGGCGATCCTCGCATCGGGCAGATGGTGACCATTCCGGCGGGTGAGTTTTGGATGGGGTATGACCACAGTCCCCACGAGGATGAACGCCCCACTCATCGCTGCTATGTAAATACGTATCAGATTGGCAAATATCCGGTGACCAATGCTGAATATGCCCACTTCATTGAGGAGGGCGGCTACCAGGATAGACGATGGTGGACCGAGGCAGGTTTCATGGAGATGATGGCTCAAGATTGGACAAGGCCGCGTTACTGGCAAGACAGCCGTTTCACCCACCCGAACCAACCCATTATCGGTGTCAGTTGGTATGAGAGTGTGGCCTACTGTCGCTGGCTCAGTTCGGAAATGGGGCAACGTTATCGTCTGCCGACCGAGGCCGAGTGGGAGAAGGCTGCACGGGGTGTTGATGGACGCTGCTATCCTTGGGGGGATGAGCCGGATATTGACCGGATCAACATTGGAGAGGGGAAGCAGGTTGTCTATGCTACGACCCCGGTTGGAGTCTATCCGACTAATGCCAGCCCCTTCGGTGTGCTAGATTGTGTCGGCAATGTCTGGGAATGGGGCGCAACGCTCTGGCAGAAGACCTATCCCTATGACACAACTAAAAGCGAATGGAATGAGAATTATCTCACCGGTACCTATCCTCGCGCATTGCGGGGTGGCGGCTGGAACAATTCGTACATCATCTGTAGCAGTACTTGCCGAGACGGTTATCCTCCCTATGACCGGTATAAACGGTGGGGCTTTCGACTGGTGTGTGACGACTAAGTAGATTTTTTCCCCTCGTTCCGGCGGTCTCCGGCGGAACGGAGCCGGGACGCTCCGGCGTCCGAGTTTTCGTCGTTTTGCCACCACTCGCCGGGGATTGACCAATCCCGGTCGTTTGGCTGGATTTGTGCGAAGCGTCTAGCGAGAGCGTGGTGAAAACTTCGTGACGCTAACATTTGTAATAAAAAAACCTACCAAAAGTTGACGGTATCAATAGTACGATGGTATTATACGAACCAATGTTCACATTATAGCCGCAACAATAATAACTTTTTAGGAGAGAAAAAAATGTCGGAACAAGAACATTGGTATACGAATGAACCTCGAAGGCTTCTTCTCAAAGAGAGATATTTTACCGGCTCCCATAACTACTTTTTTGAGGTAAAAGAAGCAAAGAACGGCTCAAAATATGTTATCGTGGATCAGCGAAAAAAGGTAGGCAACAAATTCGTTGGTTCAAAAATCCGTATATTTGAAGATGAGATGCTCGAGTTCCAGCGAGTTTTACAAAAACTTATCGATTTTGCTCTCGCTAATAAGACACCCACAGAGTCTACGCTTGATCGTCAGGAAAACGAATCCCGATATCCTGACAAAGATTTATCCCCATCTTTCTTCGAAAAACTACATAAAACAGGTGATTGGCAGGAATTTGAAAAGTACACCTATTATCTACTGAAATTGTTAGGTGTTGAGGCAGCTTATAACTTTTTGGGCGAACGACAAGCAGGAAAGGCTGACGGTTTCTTTAAATTCGGAAGTTTAGCTGTAATTTATGACTGCACACTTGAAAAAAGTAGCTTTGAAGACAGTAAACGTGAGCAAATCAATAACTATTGCAATCGATTAAAGCAAGGTAGTATACAAGTATTTGAGAATACTACTGAGGAATTTTATAATCACCATAAACAAGTTTGGATTATTACTAGAGGAGTAACCAGACGAATTAAGATTGTCAATACCATTGAGGTCAAAGAGATCTCTATTCAAGACTTAACAGGACTTTATCAAGAGCGATTGACGACAACAATGAATAACCAAACGCTTGAAACAAAACTGCGTAATTTGTAATTTCCCCGGTGATTGAAATTTCCCTCGTTCCGGCGGTCCCTGTCGGAACGGAGCCGGGACGCTCCGGCGTCCCGGAGCGGCACCGACGCAGCGCCGTGAAGCCAGGTGTGGCCAAAGTTGCAGACCCGGCCCAATAGGTCGATGACCCGCTCCTTGTACTCCCGAAAATCATAGCTGTGGAAAAAATCAAGCTGCTTGGCTTCATATTTGAAGCCCATATTGTCCAGGGTATCGACAAAGACGATGTGATCGAACGGTTCGTAGCGGCCCATCTTCTGCTTGTAGGTGTATTCGATGTTCAGGTTGGCGATGTAGACGATGCCCAGCCGGTCGGCCCCTTTGGGGTTGTAGGCTTTGTAGAAATTTTCGTAGAGGGATTGCAGGAACTTCTGCTTCTCCTGGTGGTTGTGGATCTGGGCGGCGCGGGCGTTGATG
>CAZWZZ010001099.1:0-2389 GCA_964638395.1 uncultured Caldilineaceae bacterium | reverse complement strand
GACCAAACCTTACACTCCAACCACCCTCTTACGCCAGGTGCGGGCCGTGTTGGATAGGGAGGATGGGCAGTGAAATTCTGGCTACGTGAAACGTGATTCGGGCGTGGTTCAGAAACCTGAGATGTTAGATTGACACCGGCGTAAAACGTATTGCGTAAAACGTAAAAATTTGGCGGTAACGATCATTACGTTTTGCGTTTTACGTTTTACGGGCGATCCGGTGTCAATCTGATTTTCCACCTCTAATGATTGTCAGGTTTTCGATGTTCGCTAAAAAAGCGATACATCTCGCCCGTGGCATCGGGCCCCTTGCTGTCGGTGTAGGAACCGTGGGGGCTGCCGCCGGCCCAGGCGTGACCGGCCCCGTGAACCAACCAATGCTCCATCAGGGCGGTCTCTGCTCCGGTGTAGGGAGCATAAACAGAGCGGGTGTAGGCGTGTCCTTCGGGAATCTGGCCGCGATGAATGCTCACCACCGGTTTGGGAGTTGTCGGAGACTCCTCCGCCCACAACTTCAACCCCTGAGTGATGATCTGCTGACCATTGTTCGGGTGGACAGCGCCATCCTCGTCGCCGTGGAAGACGATGGTCGGCACGGCCCGGGGCCGAGCCTGCCCGCCGGGGGCGCTCTTGAGCCGGTCGATTGAGACGGTTCCGGCCCGCTTCATAGCCGCAAAAGCTGACGGCATGTTTTGGGCCAGGCCATAAGCGATCCCGGAGTGAACGCCAATCCCGGCGTAAATATCGGGATAGACCGTGCCCATGACCATCGCCATCGCCCCGCCGGCCGAGATACCGGCCACATACACCCGGCTCCCATCGAGACCATAACTATCGACGATGTGGCGGGTCAGGTCGGCGATGATGGCCGATTCGCCGTGGTCCCGGCGCTGTTCTCCCTCTTTGAACCAGTTCCAACATTTGCCTTTGTTGGCCTTGAAGGTCTGGGCCGGATAGAGAACGAGAAAATTGTGGCTTTCGGCCAGGAAATTCATCTGCGTTCCGGCGGCAAAATCATCCGGGGATTGGGTACAGCCGTGGAGCATAACCACCAGGGGTAGCGCCTGGCCGGTCTGATAGCTGCCGGGGATGTAAAGTTTGTAAGGGCGCTGACCGGCTGTGGTGCTGTAGGTTCTGCCGATGAATTGGCCCGTCGTCGGGGCGACCGTCTCTTTGTTGGGAGCCGGACGCGGGTTGGCTATTCGCTCTCGCAACTGCCGGATATGCTGGCGCAAGTCGATGGACGGCAGATCAATGGGTAGATCAACGGGTAAATCGATGGGAATAGAAAACCCCGAGTCGGAGGCGGCAGAATCGCGGCCTGGGCCGGTGTCGGTCGCCGTCTCGTCGGGGGTCGCCGTCCGGGATTTCTGTTTGGGAGCATCTTTGGGCGGGGCCTCGTCCGCTTCGGGAGAGGTGGTGATGATGACCTCGATCTCCTCCTGACCCGCCGTCCCGGTCGCGGGCGCGTCCGGCTCGACCACCCGATAGGTCCCCTCGACGACCGACTCATCCGACTTCTTGGCCGCCGGGTCAGAGCGCTCCGCTTCTTCCGGCGTCAGGGCCTCCCGGAGCGTCTGCTGAATGACCTCCGTCGCTTTGAGCAGTTGCTTCGTTTTTGACAGGCGGGACGCTTCTTTTATCCTGGCCCGCATTTTTTTCCGGTAATTAAACATAAGTTGTGTCTCCCTTGTATAAATAAGTTAGCCTAGCGGATTCTATCGGCCAGGGCTGCTTTGACCGCCCGGCTGGCTCGTAAGGCCCCCAGCACCACCAGCGAGTCGATGGTGGCCCGGGCCAACTCCGGCGACACGTCATCAGCGATGACGGCCAGGCCCAACACCTGAATCCGGAGCTTCTCCCCCGCCGCCTGGATAGCCTCGAGGTCGCGGCGGGTATAGTTTTGCAGCCCCAGGACCAGCGTCTTGCGGGCGACCGTCTGTTTGACCGCCTCCGCGTGGGTGGCCAATTGGTTGCGGATCGCCGTCCGAATAAAATCGGTGCGGTTGGTATAAAAACCCTCCTGCACCAACAGGTCGATCTGCCCCAGGTCGATGTAGCCTAAATTGATTGTAATTTTTTCAGTTTCACCAGCCATACCATCTATTCTCCATCCGATCTCCATCTATTGACCATCCAGGTGGATGGTAAGTATATGGAAAATTGGGTTGTTGTCAAAAAACGACACGCTTTTTTTAAGGCAGTCTTTAAACCGATTGGAAGATTGGTCGGTGGGAAGAATGGAAGATTGGAAGATTGGAAGGCCGTTACATTCCGCGCAGCCGTGTTCTAAAACAGACAAGCGACCAAATAGTGGCGAAGAATTAATGACAACCGATTATGCGTAATTCAGGTGTGCCGGTAGACGAATGGTATCGCCACCCTTCCA
>CAZWZZ010001098.1:0-2389 GCA_964638395.1 uncultured Caldilineaceae bacterium | reverse complement strand
ACGCCGCCGGAGATCATCGCCGAGTTTCACCGGCGCTTTCCTGAAATGATGGGTCAACGGGGAACTGGTGACAACACCTTCACCTTTGATGATGGCGACCGCTGGTCTCTGACGGCGACGAATGATTTTGGCCTGGAGCAGGGGGATCCGATCACCCTGACCTGGAGCCTGGTGCCGGATGGGACGACCTTGCCCAGAGCGTTTGGCGACTCCGGCGGTCCCAGTAATTTAATCAGCCGGTTGGATAATATCTACGGGGCCGGTCCCGGCGGGACAGATTTGACACAACGCCCCTGGTTTCCCCTTTTCCAGGAGGTGTTTGAGCAGTGGCACGCATTGACCGGAGTCGCTTATCGCTATGAACCGAATGATGATGGCGCGGCGCTATCATTTGCCGCGGCTGGGCAGCAGGGGGTGCGCGGGGATGTTCGCATTAGCGGCCACGGCATTGATGGCCGAAACGGTGTGTTAGCCTACAACTATTTTCCCAATTATGGGGATATGGTCATCGACACGGATGACTCATTTTATGATAATACGACAAATAACTCGATACGGCTGCGGAACGTTTTGTCTCACGAACATGGCCACGGGTTGGGCATCTCCCACGTCTGCCCTTTGAATGAGTCAAAATTGATGGAGCCGATCTACACGGCGATGTTTGAAGGGCCGCAATTTGACGACATTCTGGCTGCTAACCGGGGCTATGGCGACAATTTCGAGCCGAATGATACGACCTTGACCGCGACCGATCTGGGGACTTTGAGCAAAGGGGCGCTTTCGATTGAAGAAATCGTCAGCATCGATGACAATGGTGACGTTGATTATTTCCGTCTAACCGTTGCCGGCCCCCGGCAATTGACTCTGTCGGTGACGCCGAGCGGTCCCACCTATTTTTCAGGGCCGCAGGAGGTGAGCGGTTGTTCGAGCGGAACGATTTTCGATGCCGGCGCCCAGAGTGATCTGGCCGTACAAATTTTGGATAGTAGCGGGGTGGTTGAAGTGGCCAATGCCGATCTAACCGGATTGGGAGAGGGGGAGACCCTGGTCGGGGTGTCGTTGCCCCAGGCCGGAACCTATTTTATCAAGATCAGCGGCAAGCAGAACGCGGCCCAACTCTACAGGCTGGCCCTTTCCTTGCGGGTCGAGGGGCCGGATTTGACCATCACCAAAGCGGCGACGCCCCGTTTCGTCGATCCCGGCGATCCTATCACCTACACCATCGCCTTCTCCAACATCGGCACGATCACCGCCACCAACGTCACCATCACCAATATTGTGCCCATCAGCCTGACCGACGTTATTTCCGCCAATACCGGCGTGGCTCTGACGCCCATCTCCGGCACGAGATTTATTTGGGCGACGGACACGCTGGCGGTTGACGCGGGCGGAGTCATCACCCTGACCGGCCTTATCAGCGCCGACACGCCCACCGATACGGTGCTGGTCAGTACCGCCGCTATCAGCACCACAGCGATTGATGGCGATCTGTCCGACAATGTTACCCCGCCGGTCTTGGTTACGGTTGGGGAACCGCCGACCATCTATTTGCCGCTGATAACCAAGAATTGATGATTAGAGAATGTAATAAGATCGTAACCGCCATATACTTTAAAGTATGTTATACTTACAGTGTAAGCAAAATCATATAGTTTTTATTTTTATTTTAATACCGAAGCTCTCTGTCAAGGGCTGGTGTCGATTAACAACAAAATCTATTTGCTCGTCGTAGATTTCGACCCTTCCAACGCTGCCTTTGTCAGAGTGCAATAGGCAGCGTTTGCTTTTATATGATTAAACTCGATCCCAGAATCACGGAACCCATACTATAAGGAAGGACCTCGACATGACCAATCTACTCGCTAACAACCAACCCCCGCTGACCAACAAATTGGCCAAATTGAACAACAAAATGCTCGCCCTGGCCCAGGAACTTCTTTTTGAAGAGGTGATTAATGACACCCTGCTGTCTTGCGGTGACTTGTTCACCAGCAAATTTAGTGGGCGCTTCGGTGTCTATGAAATTATTCAGGGTGACGTTGTCGCCTTTCAGCCCCACATCCACCTTCAATTTCTGCTCATCAGCGAAGAGTTCGTCGTCTCCAGCAATTTAGCGATGATTAAGACGATCACCTATCATCTGGATGATTACGAACTGTCGCTGGCTCAATGAATCGTGCGGAAACATTGTAGACGGGCCGGTTTAGGCCCGCCTCGTCAATACATCTTGCTTCTGTGCAGGCCCCTTGATGATCAGGGGCCTGCATTTTTTCTTTTGCATCATCAGTCATCGACATGTAAATTTGCCGCTCCGTCTATGTTAAGTGATAATAAGCGGATAGCTAAACGATTGTAGTCGTTTTCCGTTATTTACAATTAGGACGATGTA
>CAZWZZ010001097.1:0-2390 GCA_964638395.1 uncultured Caldilineaceae bacterium | reverse complement strand
GTCGTCGGCAGCATCATCATTTTTGACGACATCGGTGACATCATCGCTGCCGAGCGGACCAAAAATGAGTTCTTTTCGATGGTCTCCCACGAACTACGCACGCCGCTGACGTCGATCAAAGGATTTGTCACGGCGGTGCTGGATGAGCGGGTTGGGCCGGTCAATGAAAAGCAGCAACATTTTTTGGAGATTGCCAAAGAGCAATCCAATCTGCTGCTCAATCTCATCAACGATCTACTCGATCTGTCCCGGCTGGAGTCGGGCAAGGTCGAGGTGGATATGAATCGGATCAACATCAGCGAATTGATTGATCGGGCGGCCCAGGCCATCACGCCCCTGGCCCAGCCCAAAAATTTGAATATCGACATCAGGATCGCCCCCAATCTGCCCTATCTGTGGGCCGATGAAAACAAAATATTCCAGGTGTTGCAAAATCTGCTCTCCAATGCCGTCAAGTTCACCCCGCCGAAAGGCAAAATCGGGCTGAAAGTGGAGATGATTAATGAGGATCGTTTTGTCATTTCCGTGGCCGATAGCGGCGTCGGTATTCCGCCGGAGGAGCAGGCCCGGGTGTTCGACCCCTTTTACCAGGTGGAAGATATTCACACCCGGCAGGTAGGCGGCACCGGTTTGGGCTTGCCGATTGTGAAGAATATCATCGAGGAGCATCACGGCGGACGGATCGACCTGGATAGTGAGGTCGGGGTCGGTACGACCTTCCGTATCTACCTGCCCCGCACCAGAGAGAATCGGCCGGCCGTCTGGAAACAGCCGGACGAGGAAACCGCGATGCAGTTCCCGGCGGTAGCCGCCGCCATCCGCCCCAAACCGGCCCGTAAAAATCCGCTGATTTTGGTCGTGGATGATGACCCCTCGGTCAGTACCCTGATCCAGTTTACGTTGGAGGAGGAGGGGTATGACGTCATCACCGCCGTTGATGGCCAGGAGGCGCTCGATCTGGCCGTCAAGCAGCTACCCGATTTGATAACGTTGGATGTGTTGATGCCGGAAATGGATGGCTTCCACGTTCTGGATTTGCTCAAGAAAAATCCCGATACCGCCGCCATCCCCGTCTGCGTCGTCTCTATCGTCGAGGATAAAATCAAGGGGTATCGCCTGGGGGCCATTGATTATGTCAGTAAACCTTTTGAGCGGGAGCAGCTTCTCCAGGCTGTCAACCACATTATCCAACCCCTTGAAGAGGGGGCGGTGGTGCGGATTTTGGTCGTCGAGGATGACCCGAACATTATCGAACTGGTGGAGATCACCCTCGATGAGAAAAATTATGAAATTTTGGTGGCCCACGATGGGGTCGCCGGGCTGGACAAATTGCGCCATTACCACCCGACCCTGGTCCTGTTGGATATTATGATCCCCAAAATCGACGGGTATGAATTTATCCGCCAGGCGAAAGCCGACCCCCGTACCGCCGACATCCCGATTATTGTCTTATCGGTGCGGACCTTAGAAGAAGACATCAGCCGCGCCCTCCGTTTAGGGGCCGATAAATATTTGACGAAATCGGCAAACATGGAAGAAAAATTGTCTGAAACTATTCAGACCGTAGTCCGCGAGGCACTCAAACATGACGAACCCCCCGAATGATATAAAGAAAGTGTTGGTCGTTGATGACGACCCCAATATTTTTGAATTGGTGCAACTCTATATGGTTGCTGACAATATTGAAGTGTTACAGGCCTTGGATGCCTATACCGGCCTGGATATCGCCCTGCGCCAGAAGCCGGATATCATCCTTCTGGATGTGATGATGCCCGGCATGAGCGGCCTGGAGATGTGCCGCACCCTGCGCGAGACCCCGCCTATCGAGGAGACCCTGGTGTTGATGCTCTCGGCCAAGGCCAAACCGGAGGATATCGAGGCCGGCTACGCCGCTGGGGCCAACCGGTACGTTACCAAACCTTTCGAGCCACAGGCGTTGGCCACCATCATCGAGGAGATGATGGCTTAGAGACTGTTTTAAAAGCGTTCCAGGGTCCACAGATAGACACAGATTGTCACTGATCGTATCAAAATTTGATAAAAATCTGTGAATATCAGTGTAAATCTGTGGATAACTCTGTAAACTTTGTAGGGGTCAAAATGATGTTGAACATAGGCTTAAAAACAGGGATCAGTGGGATTAACGGCTTAAAATCAACAAACCCGACCATCCTGACGATCTGTGTTCTAAACAGTCACGCCAAAACTATTCAGGATCTCTTTGACCCCTACAGTTTCCTGAGTAAGTCATTACGTTTTACGTTTTAGGGCGTGTAAGGAGAACGGGCAAGTTATTTGATTCTCATGCCTTAGCAATGTCATTAAGTTAAGCGGGTAGCATCCCGAGTAGCGCGGAACGGAGTGGAGCGCGTATCGAGGGGTGCGGCTGA
>CAZWZZ010001096.1:0-2390 GCA_964638395.1 uncultured Caldilineaceae bacterium | reverse complement strand
CGGGGATAGGTTTGGGTGGCCACCGGAAACGGCTCCAGGTCGATGGCGGCCATAATGTGGGCCTCCATCTGGGCCGCCGTCGCCGAATTTTGGGGATCGCTAAAGTGGGTTAACAGCTCCTCATAAGCGGCGGAGGTGCCGACGGCCCCTTTGAAGCCCTTGCCCCGAAGACCGGCCCGTACCCGTCGCAACTCGGCCAAATCGGTCAACAGATCGAAGCCGTACTGGGCCAGGCGGTAGCCCAGCGTGGTCGGTTCGGCCGGTTGGAGGTGGGTGAAGGCCATGGCCGGGGTGTCGGCCCATTGCCGGATTTGGCGGGCCACCTGGCTCAAGAGGTGGGTCAGCTTGGGCAACAGAAGGTCCAGACTTTCCCGCAGGCGCAAGGCGTCGGCGTTGTCTTCAATGTCCATCGAGGTCGCCCCCAGATGGATGATGCCCCCGCCGATGTCACACTGTTCGGCAAAGGTTTTGATTTCGGCCATCAAATCGTGATGGATTTCGGCCTCGATGGCCAGCGCCCGCTCGACGTCGATCTCCTCGGCGTGGGCCTTCAGGTCGGCCACTTGCTCCGCCGTGACCAGGCCCAACGTTTCCTGCGCCTCGGCCAGGGCCACCCACAGCCGCCGCCACAGCCGCCGTTTATGGACCTCGCCCCAGATCTGGCGCATCTCGGCGCTGCCATAGCGCCAGGTAAAGGGGGACAGATAGGTTTGATACGTAAATTCTTGACTCATACCCCCCAGTATATCACGGCTCCAGACCAGCGCCAATATTGACGTCCGTTGGGGAAATACATACAATAGCCGCCGTAAACGCTACTATTCAGGAGAAAAGAATGACCCATATTCAGGAATCAACACAGATCGCCGGCGTGTACACCGTCCCCTTCGAGGCCTTTGGCGATGAGCGGGGACGGTTTATGGAAACATTTCGCAAGGCGTGGTTTCCCCAACGGAGCTGGAACAGTATCCAGACCAACCGCTCCGACTCAAAAGTCGGCGTCTTGCGGGGCTTGCATTACCATTTCCGGCAGGTCGATTATTGGGTGGTGATGGCCGGAAAAATCAGGGCCGGCCTGGCCGATATTCGGCCCGATTCGCCCACATTCCGGGCCTCCCAGACGGTGGAGATGGGGGAAGAGAATCAGGTGGGGCTGTTCATCCCGGTCGGAGTGGCCCACGGCTTCGTTACCCTGGCCGAGGCGACGTTGACGTACATCGTCGATAATTATTACGATGGCGCTGATGAACATGGCGTGGCCTGGAACGACCCCGATTTGGCCGTCCCCTGGCGGGTGGTCTCCCCCCTGATTTCGGAGCGGGATGCCGGCAATCCCCTCCTCAAAGATATTCCGGAGGCCGAATTACCCCGGTTGGGTTGATTTTTCTCCACTGCGTAACTCATAACAGGACTTACGCACACCCCCCTTATTCCCCCCGATTCGGGGGGAAACTTGACTCCTCCCCCGCTGCGGGGGAGGTTGGGAGGGGGTTCGGTCAAGAAACTGCGTAAGTCCTGATAAGTAGTTTTTAACGCTAAGCTGTCAACTTTTTTTTGAAAAGATTTATAAGATTAGCAAGATTTTTATCATTTCATCTTGTAAATCTTTCGATTACCGGTATCCGCCGGAATAGGGGTGTCGGTGGGGATGGGGGTGTCGGTCAATGTCGAAACGGGCAGTCGCGGCGATGTCGCTATCAGAGGCCAGGGCCACAATCAAGGCCGTGCCCGTCTGGATCTCATCGGACAGCGGGGGCAAGGTCAGGCTCAATTCAAACGTGCCGTCCGGCCCGGTCACGATGTCGGCAATAGGCTCAGCGGAGAGTTCACCCTCAGCACGGGGGGCGCTCCAATGGATAAAGAGCCGCCGCTCAGCCGGCCAGCCTTTCCCTTGCAGAGTGATGGTGCTTTCCGACGGGCCGCTGATTGGTTCCAGGAAGAGGGTTGGTACTGCCTCGGTGGGGGTTGGTTGAAGGGCCTGGCCGGTTTGTTCCAGCGGGAAAAAGAGGATCACCCCGGCGATGGCGACCACCGCCACAATCCAGATCAGCAACAGGGCGCTAACCGCCACCTTGGTGTCGATAGTGCCCTGCATAAATTGGTTGAAGCGTTCTTTGATTTTCACGATTCACCTCACATTCAGCCCCAAGACAGCGGTCAATGGTTGATCGCCGACCTTTCGGACATCAGGAGGTATCCGGGTCGAGACGTAACGCGCACAACATTAACCTATCAGTAGACCGCAGCACCCTTCATACAACCTCGTTCCTCGGTTTACTCAAGATGCGATTGCGGTCTACTGACTCTGTTTCACGCTTTACGTTTCACGATCCCCCCTAATACCGGTAGGGCATATGCCAATAGATCGGGCGGTAGGGGCGATAGGGATA
>CAZWZZ010001095.1:0-2394 GCA_964638395.1 uncultured Caldilineaceae bacterium | reverse complement strand
AGCCAGCCGCCCGGTTCGCCGAGTGGCTCGACCGCGATCTCGATTCGATTGGCCGCATCATGGGTAACGGTCACCGGCACAGGGGGGCGGAGCGTGGCGTCCTGGCCGGGGGGGGCGAGGTATGGGCCGGTTTCGACGGCGGCCACGCGCTCCAATGGCAACTCGGCCAATTGTTCCAGCCACGCCGCCTCCAGGGGCACGGTTTGTTGCACGACCCAGGCCCGGGGCAAGACTTCTTCGTTGCGATAGATAAAGGTGTCGTCGATTTCCCTTTCCAGCGTCAATCCCGGCCAATCCATCGGGAAGGCCGCCGCCAGATATTCGACGTTAAGCAGCCCCAGCAACTTGAGATTGGGCCGGGTCTCGGCCAGGGCCGAGTCGAGCGGCGCGTCGCCGAAGTTGGGGATGGTCACGCTGAAGCTGTCGTCACCGTAGCCACCGGCCTGGGCCATAAATTGGTCGTAGCGGGCCAGATGGACCGGCTCGACGCCATCGGCCAGATGGAGATCGAAAGCGGCGGCGGTTTGCATCGGCAGGCTGTGGCTGGGGGAGTAAACGCGAAAGAGGCCGGGTTGAGTGGCCAGATACTCGGCGGCGGAGCGACCGGGGGCCAGAGCTTCGGGGCGAGGGACGAAGCGCATCATCGACCAGCCAAAGGAGGCCAAATCGAAATAGAGCAGTAATCCCAGCAGCGTCAGCGTAACGGCGGGCGAGAGGATGCGTTTGACCCGTAATAAAATCAGCAGCAAGCCGGCCGGTAGGAATAGCGCCAGGGCAAAAGAGGCGCGGCTCAGTTGCCCAAAACCGACGACCAACCCCAGCCCGGTTAACATCGCCAGAGCGCCCAGGCCGACGGCCCCTCGCGTCAGCCAGCGGTCAGTGGGTCGTGATAGACGAATCCTCCGCAGGCGTTCTGCGCCCAGGCCGACCAAAATGGCCAGGGCCAGAGCGCCGACAAAAAACATCCGGGCCGGGGTGCGGACCCAGCCAAAGCCGGGGGCGACGTGGTAGAAGAAGGCGTGAACCGGCGTTGAGGGTCCCAGCGCAAAGAGCAGGGCGAAGATAAACAGCGCGGCGTAGAACCACGCCCACCGATTTTTTTGACCCAGGCCAAAAGGAGCCAACAGCAAGGGCACGAGGCCGAGGTAAATAATCAACTCATGCCCGGCCTGAGGCGTCGGCAGGAAGAGGCCGATGGAGAGCTGCGTCAGCGTCGGGGCGTAGGCCGCGGCCTGCTCCAGAGTCAGGGCGCGGTTGCTGAAGGGGGATAGCTCCAACAACGGCCATAACTGAACCGCTCCCAACAGCCCGGCTACCAGCGGGATCAGCAGCAGCGGCAGAAACAGAGCCAGCGCCGAGCGCCAGCCGCCCCGCCAGAGCGGCTCGATGGTGATAAAATGCCAGGCTACCATCGCCGTGATGAGGTAGACGCTGTAGAGAACGAGCAGCGTGTGCGTGGTAATTTGCAAGGCCAGACTGATCGCCACGAGCAGGGCGTAGAGCCAGGGCGCGGCGGCGCGGGGGCGCGGAGACGCAGGGCTACGCAAGAGCAGGTGCATCCCCAGCGCGACCCACGGCAGCCAGCCGATGGCCCCGACCATACTGACGTGCCCCCCGGCGGCGTGGGCCAGCCATTTGCCGTTGAGAGCAAAGGTCAACCCACCGAGCAGGGCGGCTGTGGGTGACACTTGAAATATTTCGCGTAGTGAAAAATATATTCCAAACCCACCTAAGAGCAAATGAAAGATAAAAAGCAGGTTGAAAACCGGTTCGAGGGGCAAAATAAGAAAGAGCCAGGCCGGGGGATAAAAAAGCATGGCCAGTTGGTTGGCGGCCAGAGGCATACCGCTGAGAATGAGCGGCGTCCAGGAGGGCAGGCCGTCGCCCGCCTGCCAACTGTCGGCCATCAGCCTGGCTTTGGGCCAATGGATGACCATTGTATCGGAGAATTCGCTGAACGTGGGGAAGAGGATCAGCGTCGGATTGAGCAGGGCCGGGCCGAAGAGAGTTAGAACGGCCAGGATGAGTAGGATGGGGAGTCGAGGTAGGGATTTTTTGAGCATTTTAGGGCTTGTAGATTTCTCGGCGATGCCCGACCTTTAGAATGGTTATTTTTTTAATAGCCCCATCCAATCGTCTTATGTCTGATTGCGCTTCGGACGTTAAAATGACTTGAAACTCATCCATTGTCCAATTGTTTCCTGAATGTTTCTAAGTCTATGCCTTGCCCCTCTCGCGCCTGTTTGAGCGAACGATTTAAAGCCGTGGCAAACTCGGTCTCTAATTCAAGAGTATCTTCTTCTGAGTCTAACAACGCATCCATCAATTGAGCAGCCAAACTTGTAGCCGTTTGTCCACGGTGCGTATCATCATTTCCTCAAATTCTTGTGTTGA
>CAZWZZ010001094.1:0-2396 GCA_964638395.1 uncultured Caldilineaceae bacterium | reverse complement strand
AATGGCTGATGACCGTCCCTTCCAGCTTGTGGCGCAGGGCCTTGTCGATTTCCCGACGGGAGAGAATCCCGACGATCTGGTTCGTCTCCCGCTCGACCACGGGAAAGCCCTCGTGCCCGTAACGGGTCATCATCGCCGCCGCGTGGCGCACGGTGTCATCGGGGGCCAGGGTCCGTACCCCTTTCGACATAATCTGGGCTACAGTCGTGGCCGATTTGGTCTCCCGCTGCAACATTTCCAGCAACTCATCCCGAGTTTGGTCTAACGCCTTATCTTTGATGATGCCCGCCGCTGCCCGCGGATGGCCGCCGCCGCCGAACGACTCGGCCACGTGGCCAACGTCGATAGCATCCGTTGTGGAACGGGCCACCATCTGGACATGATCCCGCATTTCGACTAATATAAAGAGAGCATCGGGCCGGTACAGGTCGCGCAGGTGGTGGGCCAGCGAGCTGATCTCCTCAACGTACTCCTCAGCGCTGGCCAGGCCAATGAGGACCGTATGGCCGTGGATGGGGTGATTTTCGAGACGTTCGATCAGTTGGTTGTACAGGTGGCGCTGCAACTCGCTGAGAGGATAGTGGAGATAATCCCGCAAAATGTCGAGATGGGCCTGCCGCTCGGCGATCAACCAGGCCGCCGCTTTGAGATCGCGGGGGGAGGTGTTGCCGTAAGTCAGCGAGCCGGTGTCTTCGTAGATGCCCAGCAGCAGCAGCGTGGCCTCAATCGAGGAGAGGGGCAGCGCCCGGTGAGAAATCTCTTCGACCAGGGGGGTGACGTTGGCCCCGGTCTCGGCGGTGGTAAAGGTGGCGTTTTGCGGCAGGTCGCGGTGCAGCTCGTGATGATCGACGATGTGCAGCGGCGTTTCGCCTGTGACCCCTTTGATCGAGGCAAATTGTTGGGTATCGACGACCGTCACCCGCTCGATGGGGTCGCGGCCCAGCTCGTTGAGGCGGATGAAGGGAAAGTGGGTCTCATACAGGGTGATGAAATCCCGCACGTTCCGGTTGAGCGTATTGGGCAAGACCGGCACCGCCTCCGGGTTCAGCCGCCGCATGGCCAGCAGCGAGGCGATGGCGTCGAAATCAGCGTTGGTGTGGGTGATGATGATGTGCATAGGTGTAGTATACCATAGGTTGGCAGGGAGTGTGAATATTCTTGGTCGGTTAAGAGTGGGGTGGTTTTTAGACCGGCTGGAAGGGTAGAAGGTTGGAAGGAAGGTTTGGAAGATGAGAAGTCAACCGGCGACCAACCTTCCAGCCTGCCAACTTTCCAGGGGATGGGCACAGGGGGTGATAGAGATGGTTCACCAACTTATCGCGTCAGACAAAATAACCTTACGTCCGGCGACCGTGACCGATGCCAGAACGTTGGCCCGGTTGTGGGTGAGCGTCTTCCCGGAAAAATTCGATCCGATTTTGGGGAAGAACGGCTCGACGATCCTATATGAATGGTTCCGCCTGAGCCAGTACCGGCTCCAGATGACGACGATGGCCGAGGTGGAGAAGCAGTCGGTGGGGTTTATCACTTTGGAAACGCCCACCTCGCCCCGACATGATGATGGTCGATTGTTGTGGGATGCCCTGCAACGGTACAATGGCCTGGTGGGGGCCTGGCGCAGTCTGGCGTTGATGTGGCTGATTAATCAGGATCACGACAGCCGAGATGATGAAGTATACATCGAGATGTTGGGCGTGGCCCGGCCCTGGCAGGGGTGCGGCGTGGCCAGCCGCTTGATGGATCACGCCGAGGCCGTGGCCCTGGCCCAAGCGGCCCGGTACGTCTGCCTCAGCGTGATGATCGACAACCAACCGGCGGTCCATCTGTATGAAAAGCGGGGCTTTCACATCACGTCGGAGAAACGGAGCCGTCTCCTGAAGTGGATCACCGGCTACAGCGGCTATTACGAGATGGAAAAGGTGGTGTGATAACTGGCTGTGGGCTGGTTGAGGTTAGATTGACACCCGACTATTCGTCAAACGAAAAACGTAACGTGTTATGAGTTACGCATCGAGATAAGGATTTATTCTCTCGAGGATCATCTCTTTCGAGGTGATCTCGGTCATTCTCTCGACCGGCTGAGCAAATTTGAACAGAATCAGCGTCGGAATCGTCAACACCGAATATTGTGACGTGGTCATTGGGTTGTCGTCAATGTCAACGTTGACCACTTTGACTTGTCCCTCATACTCTGTGGCGATTTCTTCTAAATAGCCCTTGATTTTTTTACTTGGCCCGCTCCAGACGGCCCAAAAGTTAGTCAAAACGGGAATGTCACACTTCAAAACTTCCGGGTCAAAGCTGGTATCGACGACATCTGTCACAGTTGCCATAGCGTCCCTCCTGTCAGTGGCATAAATTGCCCCCACTATACTCTGACCGGCTGACTCTGTCAA
>CAZWZZ010001093.1:0-2397 GCA_964638395.1 uncultured Caldilineaceae bacterium | reverse complement strand
TCCACTCCGTTTCGCGCTACTCAGGATGCTATCTCCTAAAATTTGGGACGCACCCCCCGGAGACACTCCATTTAGCGGGTAGCGGCGAAGCATGGTACACTAGAGTCATCCAAACTAACAACAATCAGTAGCCCGCCGCATCCTGAGTAAACCGAGGCACGAGGTTGTATCGAAGGGTGCTGCGGTCTACTGACAATGCCAGAGGTGACCATGCGCGACATCGTAGAAGGCAGTTTACTGTGGCAACCCTCGGCCGAGACCATCGAACAGGCCAACCTGACCCGCTATATGGCCTGGCTCGCGGCCAACAAAGGGCTGGCGTTCGAGAGCTATCAAGAGTTGTGGCGTTGGTCGGTAACGGATCTCAGCGGGTTTTGGGGCAGTCTGTGGGACTATTTCGACATCATCGCCTCGGAACCTTACGGCACGGTCTTGGCTGAACGCTCGATGCCGGGGGCCAAATGGTTCGACGGAGCCAGGCTCAACTACGCCGAGAACCTCTTCCGCCGGACAACGACGGAACTTCCGGCCCTCCTCTACCAATCGGAAACGGAGCCGTTGACCGAGATCAGTTGGCAGGCTTTGTATGAACAGACGGCCAGGGTAGCCCAGGCCCTCAAGACAATGGGGGTGCAGCCGGGCGACCGGGTGGTGGCCTATCTGCCCAACATTCCCGAAGCGATTGTCGGTTTTTTGGCCACAGCCAGCCTGGGCGCAATCTGGTCCAGTTGCCCGCCCGACTTCGGCGAGCGCAGTGTGCTGGATCGCTTCAGCCAGATCGAGCCGAAAATCCTCATCGCCGCCGACGGCTACCAGTGGGGCGGCAAACCCTTCGACCGGACCGAGGTCGTGACCAAACTCCGGGCCAACCTGCCGACCGTGGAAAAGATGATTTTGGTGACCGGGGTGGCCGACGGTACGGGGGCCAATGCTCTGGAAAACGCCGTGTTATGGTCCGATCTGCTGACCACGACCCCGGCTACGCCTCTGACCTACGAGCAAGTCCCCTTCGACCATCCGCTGTGGGTCCTCTACTCCTCCGGCACGACCGGCCGGCCCAAACCGATTGTTCAGGGTCAGGGTGGAATCTTGCTCGAACATCTCAAATCAATTCATCTGACTCTTGACCTCAAGCCGGAGGATCGCTTCTTCTGGTTTACCAGCACCGGCTGGATGATGTGGAATTTCCTCCTCGGCGGGTTGCTCAACGGCACGCCGATCATCCTCTACAATGGCAGCCCCGGCCACCCCGACTTGAATACGCTGTGGCGACTGGCCGAGACCAGCGGCATGACCTACTTCGGCACCGGCGCGGCCTTTATCCAAGCCTGTATGAAGGCCGGCATCACGCCCAATCAAGCCTTCGATCTCAGCCGCCTGCGGGCGCTGGGTTCGACCGGCTCGCCGCTGCCGCCCGACGGTTTCGCCTGGGTGTATGACAACGTCAATCCCGACCTGGCCCTGGAATCTTTCAGCGGCGGCACCGACCTGTGTACCGGCTTCGTCGGCGGCGTCCGTCTCCAACCGATTTATGCCGGGGAGTTGCAGGGACCGTCGTTGGGGGCCAACGTGCAAGCCTTCGATGAAGCAGGGCAGCCGGTCATCGACGAGGTGGGCGAATTGGTCATCACCGAACCGATGCCGTCGATGCCCCTCTTTTTCTGGAACGACCCCGATATGACTCGCTACCGGGCCAGCTACTTCGAGATGTTTCCCGGCCTCTGGCGGCACGGCGACTGGATCAAGATCAACGAGCGGAACGGCTGCATCATCTATGGTCGTTCCGATTCGACCATCAATCGCCAGGGCGTTCGTATGGGAACCGGCGAAATCTACCAGGTGGTGCAGAGCTTCGATGAAATTATGGACAGTTTGATTATTGATTTGGAGGCTCTGGGACGGGAGTCTTATCTGCCCCTGTTCGTCATCCTGCGGGAGGGGGCTGCCTTGGAGGACGACCTCCGGCAGCGGATCAAGCGCAAAATCAGGGAGGAGATTTCGCCCCGCCACGTGCCGGATGATATTTTTGCCATCGAGCAGATTCCCTACACCCTCAGCGGCAAAAAGATGGAAGTGCCCATCCGCAAGATTTTACTGGGCCAGCCGATTAACAAAGCGGCCAACCCCGGCGCGATGCGTAACCCGGAGTCGCTCGATTATTTTGTGGCGTTTGCCGAGAGATTGGGGCAGAGCAAGGGCTGACCCAGGAGTTACGTAGTTGCCTGAGCAAACCCCCTCCCAGCCTCCCTCGCAACGGGAGAGGAGTCACATTCATTGCCATTAAGTTAGTAGCATCCCGAGTAGGTAAGCGTAGCGAAACCGTATCGAGGGGTGCGGGTTGATCAAGCCTCCTCCCGTTCGCCGCACCCTTCGATACGCGCTCCACTCCGTTTCGCG
>CAZWZZ010001092.1:0-2398 GCA_964638395.1 uncultured Caldilineaceae bacterium | reverse complement strand
CTTGCCGGCTTTTTTGGCGACGTGCGGGACGCCGCACTCAGATTCCTAAAGAAAGGAGGTTAACCTCGTTATGCCTACTGCAACATCTTTTGCCTGGACGTTCCCTTGGGCCGAAACCGTTGGTGGTTTCAACGCCTTTATCGGGATGCTCAACACGCCCATCGCTCTCGCCGTCTCGTTGATCCTGGTGTTCATCGTGGCCGGGTTTGTGGTATCCGTTGTCCGTCGTGTCCGTAGTAGCCGTTAATCTTAACCTAATGGGGTGGCTTCGGCCACCCCCTATTTTTCTTTGGAGGCGTCGCTCTATGTGGTCAGGAATTGTTTTTGATGAACAACAAATTATCGACGCGGCTATGGGTCTCATCAATGAGTTCATGCCGCTGGTTTATATCATTGGTGGTGTCGCCGTTTTCGCTCTAGTTATGGTGGTTATCATTATTGTCGCCAAGAAAGCGGCCAGTTAGTCTGTGTTTTCCGGGAAAACTTAATCTCACCTTTCATTATACCATTAATTACGAATTTTTGAGGGATCGTATGATCGTCCGTACTCAACAGACCGAGTTTGAAATCCACGAAATCAGCGGCCAGACGCCGCTAGAGCAGGTTCACGACGACCTGCTTGAGCCGTTGGCCCAGGCGTTGGCCCGCTGGATCAGGGATGAAGGGCTGTTGAGTGGCGGTTGTTTCTCGAATGGGTCAGGCAATGGTAAAATCGAGGCCATTCGAGAGATAACCCAGGAACAGGAGGATCAACGATGAAGTTTAACTTTCCCCCTTGCCCGCTCCCGGACCCGGCCCGGACGTGGGCCTTTCTCTATTTCCGGGACTCTGGCGGCGATAGCCAGGATACCAGCAGCCAAAAGGCGTATGGCCTGGCCTACTGTAAGCATTACGCCATCAACGTGGCCGCTATCTTCGTCGATGCGGCGGCCACGGGCGGCGGGGTGGCCCATCGCCAAGAGTTCCAGCGAATGATCGACGCGGCGGGCAATCCCCTGTACGAACACGTCACGGCTGTTTTGTATTGGGACATCAAACGACTTGCTCGGAACCAGGAGGACGCCGATTACTACATGGCCAAGCTGCGGCGGATGGGCTATACCCTGGTCTCGCTGTCAGACAACATCATCCCCGGCGAATTTCAGTTCGTTCAGGAAGCCTTCTTGAAATGGAAAGCCGAAAAAGACCGGCAAGACATCAGTAAAGACGCCAAGCGCGGCCTCGATTTTTTGGTTAATCTGCGCGATCCCGACACCGGGCAGTATCTCGGTGTCTTTCCTCAACAAAAACCCCCGACGTTTTTCAGGATTACTGAAATCGGCCCTGATGCCGAGGTGTGGCATAAATTAGATGCCCTGGTTGGGCTGCGCCACAACAACGGTCAGCCCCGCATCTTGCGCTGTATGGAACCCGACCCCCAGATATGGGAGAAGGGCAAAAAGGTAATGGCCATGCGAGCGGAGCGGGCCAGCTATAAGCGGATCGAGCGGGAGTTACGAGTCTTTCCCCACTCTGTCAATCCAAACAGTACCTACACCTCTATCTTTCGGAATGAGATTTACATCGGGAAATTTGGATGGGGTGGGCAGGTCTACGAGGATTACGTTCCGAAGCTGGCCACGGATGAGCAGTGGGTAGCTATTCAGGCGTTGCGGCGGAAACAGTCGCCTCAACAGCACCCGCGCCGGGTTTCCTCCAACTATCTCCTGTCCGGTTTGTGCTTCTGTGATGACTGCCAAAGCCGGATGAATGGCGGCATCAACACCCGCAAGGGTCGTAATCGGCCTTGGCGCTATTATCGCTGCACTCGCAAGCAGTATTATCCTGAGCAGTGCCAATCCAGTCACGTCAGCGCGGAGCGGCTCGAACAGGCGACGATCAGTGTCGTGTGTAGCCGCGTCCTGACGGTTGACTTCGTTGGGCGTCTGGCAGAGCGGGTTAATCAGCTTTTGGCCGACACAGGCAACGTTCAGACCCAATTAGCCGCCGCTCGCAAACAAGAAAGCGATCTAGTTCAGGCGATTGAGAATTTGCTTGATATGGTCGAGGTCGGCTCGACGGCGGTGGCCAGGCGGCTCACGCAGCGAGAAGTAGAGCTTAAGGCGATCCGGGTAGAAATCGAACAGCTAAAACTACAGGCCGCTCAAACCGGGCGCGTCGTGGATGAAAAAACCGTCGTTGATCTGTTGACCAATTGGCGGCAATCGCTCCAATCGGGCCACATCGACGCTGGTCGGACTATCTTACGGAGGTGTGTCGAAAAAATAGAAGTCGGGCGTGAGTTCGCCCGACTGTATTACACGTTTCCCGTCGAAGTTCTAGGCGGCGGTGGTCTTTGGACTATGCCCCCTACGGGATTCGAACCCGTGTCGCCACCTTGAAAGGGTGGTGTCCTAGT
>CAZWZZ010001091.1:0-2404 GCA_964638395.1 uncultured Caldilineaceae bacterium | reverse complement strand
GACCACTGACTCATCATCCAACTTTGGGATCATTTAAATCTTGGAACTGCCTAATGTGAAGTTATTGTATCAAGGGAAAGAAGCCTGAGCGAAGCCAAGGCGATAACCGAACTCCAAAATGGCCTGATGAAGGTCGGCTTGCAACTGACGCCAGAGTTGTTTAGGGCTGAGACGGTCGGTATCTTGATTAGCCATAACCAGTACCCCCCACACAATCAGGGCGGTCAGGATTTGACGCAGGATGCCCTGGGGATCGTGAGAGAGCAGATGATCAAGTTGTAAGGTCTGCCGGAGCCAGCGAAAAACCAGTTAAACATTCGTTCCGGCACTTTGATCCTATTCTAGCAAAATTTACAAGGTAGACAAATGGGGATATAATTACGGGGAACCGTCCGCCAGAAACAATTCAGCGGACGAGTGACCGTAAAAATTTACAGGCGGCCAAGTCTACCGCATCGATGCGGTGGACTTGGCCAGAAATAAAATTGTTACCTCCTCCCCCGGCACCGCCCCCAACCACTGCCTTAAATCCATCCCCGCCAGGTGGAACAACAATTTTCCCTTTTCCCCACCTCATTCAGGATTTCGTTTAATTGAAAATCAGGATATAATACAGACTACGCTACGCTTTGGAGTCAACAGTGGACATAGCCTACTCGGTCAATGGCGTTCCTATTCGTCTCACCGAAGAACGGTGGGAACATATTGTCAGTAACAAACCGTACATGGAGACATATGACGAGCGAATTCTGGACGCAATCGAGAAACCACATTTTGTTTTACGGGGGTATAGTGGCTCCTTGGTGGCTATTTTGAATGTTGGCCGACAACGGTATCTGCATGTTGTTTACAAGGAAATCAGTCAAGATGATGGCTTCATCATTACGGCCTTTATCGCTCGTAAGTATAACCGAAGGATGATTGTATGGTCACCGGAATCTTAGAAGAACAAAATATAGGATATTTGCTCAAAGCTGTGGCCAATTTAATTAGATTGCCCCAGACCAAAATGTGGTTAGATTATGATCTGGACGTAGATGTTCTCTATCTACATTTTGAAGAAAAGCCAACTTCCACCCATAGCGAAATGCGGGAAGACGGTATTATCCTTGACTATAGAGATGATACGTTAGTCGGACTGACGGTGCTTGACGCATCACAACGGTAATTTTTTTGTCTCGTTATTTCGTTCCAACGCTCTCCGTTGCGCCTGCGTGCAGCCGGAACGCGCCAGCGTTCCCCGCCCCGGAGCAGCCCCCCGCTTCACCTGGGACGCCGGAGCGTCCCGCTGTCATTCCCCCGCCGGAGTGGGGGAACCAGTTAAACATTCGTTCTGGCACTTTGATCCTATTCTAGCAAAATTTACAAATTAGGCAAGTGGGTTTATAATTACGGGGAACCGTCCGCCAGAAACGATTCAGCGGCCAAGCCCACCGCATCGATGCGGTGGACTTGGCCAGAGAATAAGATTGTTAGGCTGCCAAACGTAAGCACTGCTGGTCAGAAAATGGAAGAGGAGAACAAATCCTATGTGTCCCAAAAACCTAGACAATGAATTTCAGGTATTGCTGTGTCCAGTAAATAGCGGAAATTGGCGCGGCACTGCCCCTACACATCTCATTGGAGCAGTCGCGACAAAACGACCCTTCGATACGGCTTTCGCCTACTCATACTGAGAAAAGTTCGAAACCTAAACTTTTGCCTCAATGACAATAAATGTCGTAGGGGTGAGGCAACTCGAAAAACACTTTGTTTGCAAAAGTGGCAGCAATCCGAGTTGCCTTACTCCTACCAAACGCCAGTGTGAAAAAGTTTAAGTCTCATTCTGATTGCAGTACAGGATGTGTTTTATCGTTCAATTGCGTAACACCTAATATATAAAAGGAGATTTCACAATGTCAGATAAAAACAAACAGAACCTTCATTACTTTGAAGGGTCGTCAATGATTAGCCTTTATCAATATATAGAGAAATGGCAAATCGAAAACAATAAACGTCTTCTTTCTGTAAATATTCAGAGAGATGGAGATAAATTTTGTTGTATCGCTCTCACTAATCCTACCGAGGTAGTTTTAACCGACTTGAATGGAGATCCTATTTCCGTTGGTAAAAATGAGCTTGGGGTTAACTGTTTGTCTATAGACGGAACTGTGCGTTTGGCGTGATAATTTATTTGTTAGCCGGAAGTTCTTCAACCACAGTTCCAGAAAAAATTAGGTTAGGTACATCAAAATGAGCCTGAACGCCAGTATTGTGATGTTCTGGGCAAATTATTTATCTGTACATTTTTTTCCTTTTTAAGTATCTTGTCTCATTTTCTGTTTGACATCTAACCCATCAAAGTATGCCATTAGGAGTTACGCGGTTCGCATCCCGAGTAGCCTTGAAAAGGCGTATCGAGGGG
>CAZWZZ010001090.1:0-2405 GCA_964638395.1 uncultured Caldilineaceae bacterium | reverse complement strand
GCCACCCCCGAATCGGGGGAGGTTGGGAGGGGGTCGGTCATCGCCACTGCGTAACTGCCGGAGCTAATCATCATCCACAAATTCAGGGTACAATTTCTTTAAGCAGTCCGGGCAGATGCCGTGGCTAAATTCGGCTTCGGAATGTTCTTTGATGTAGACCTCGACCTGCTGCCAGTAGCCGGCATCATCTCGAATTTTCTTGCAAGAGGCACAAATGGGCAGCAAGCCGCTCAATAATTTCACTTTGGCCAACGCTGCTTCCAAATCCTTATTCCGTTTGGCTAATTCATCATTCAACCGCCGCAGTTCTAACATATCATCAAAGCGGGCCATTGCCACTGTGATCGCCCGCCGCACCGAGGAGGTGTTGGGCGGCTTGACCAGGTAGGCCCCTACCCCGGCCTGGCTGGCTTTGTGGACCAATTCGGGCGTTTCGTAGGCCGTCAAGACCACCACCGGCGTGGGGCAGCGGGCCTGAATGTGGCGCGTGGCTTCGATACCATCCATATCCGGCATCTCGATATCCATCAATACCACATCCGGCCGGAGCGTCTGGACCATCTCAACGGCTTCCCGACCATCTGCGGCCTGTCCCAGATGATTATAGCCAATATCTTGTAGAATACCCCGGATCATCTCTCCCACCAAAAAGTCATCCTCAGCAATCAAAACCTGAATTTTTTCTGTCGTAGTCGTCATGACATCCCTTCTGATTTTTGGGCACGGTTCACATTAGATTGACATCAGGCCATCCGTGAAACGAAAAACGTAAAGCGTAATGCTCGCTATATCGTCAAATTTTTACGTTTTACGCCATACGTTTTACGGTGGTTGTTGTTCCAATGTCAAACTAACATCTCAAGTTTCTGAACCACGCCGATTTTTTCTCTGATAACCTAATCTAACAGTTTGAAGCTCAAAATGGTGACCGCGCCATTATCATTGTTCAAAGTCAGCGCCCCTCGCAAATCAGTCTTGGCTATTGATTTTATCATATAAAGTCCAACGTCATGCTTTTCCTGGTGCAGTACATCCGGGGGATACCCCGGCCCATCATCCCGAAACTCGAAAATGACGATAGAAACGGGGGCATCGGTTTCGGTGTCAACAGCAATATCGACCGAGATCGTGACCACATCCTGCTCGGATAAGGCATATTTGAGGGTGTTGGTCGTTAACTCGTTGATAATCAGGGCCAGGCTATGGGCCTGTCGGGGCAAGACCCGCACCGACGAGGCGGAAACGTTGACCAGAACCTGTTTGCCCGGCAGAAGCGCCCGGAGTGACGTTTGAATGATTTGCCGGGCCAGCTCGCTGAGCGGCAGCGGTGCCCAGCCCGACTCGGACAGGAGGCTGTGAACCGTGGCCAGGCCCTGCACCCGGTTGATTAGACTTTTCATAATCATCTGGTAGGTGTCTTCATTTTCCATGCCGGCGTGCCGCCGCTCGGCGTAGAGCAGACCGATTATCGCCGCCAGGTTGTTCTTGACCCGGTGATTGATCTCGTTGAGCATAATGGCTTTGGTCTCGGCATCCCGTTGGGCCTGTTCGTACAGTTGGGCATTCTCTATGGCCCCGGCCGCCAGCACCGCCAACGCCTCGCCCAAGCGCTGGTCCGTCTCGTCAAAGCGGTTGACCTTCGCATCGACCATCTGCAACACACCGGTCACGCCACTTTTTGTTTGCAACGGCACCGTCAAAATCGAGCGCAGGGGCAATCCTGTTTCTTGATCGACCCCTTTGAAATGCCGGTCACTCTCCAAGACATCCGGTATGTTCAGGCTCTCGCCGTGCCGTACCACCCAACCGCCCAAGCCCGTTCCCGGCGCTAACCGCCAGCCCCGTACAATCTCGCTCTGGGGGTCCGTCACCTGGCGGCAGACCAGTTCGCCTGTCTCCGAATCGACCAGCCAGACAGAACAGGCCACGACATCCAGCGAACGTTTGACCTCCTCCAGGACAGAATTTAAAATTTCATCTAAATCGAGGGTGGAGATAAAAGCCTGGCTGGCCCGGTTGAGTAGCGTCAATTCAAGATTACGATGTTCCAGGCTCTCTTTCGTTTCTTTATACTCGGTGATGTCCCGCCCGACACTCTGATACTCGATGATGTGGCCTCGATCATCAAAAATAGCCCGGTTGTGCCACTGGGTCCAACGCACCTGACCATCGGCGCGAAACGCCCGATTTTCGATGGTCCCGAGCGGTTGCTCCGGTGTCAGGCTTTCGATCTGCCGCCTGACTTTGTCCCGATCATCCGGGTAGACATGGGCTAAAAAACCTTTGTACAGTAATGTGTCCGATGTCTCGCCAAAATAACGATGGTAGGCTTCATTGACAAAGGTAATCCGGCCCTCCTCCACAAAGCGACAGATCAGTTCCGTTTGATCTTCGATGATGGCCCG
>CAZWZZ010001089.1:0-2408 GCA_964638395.1 uncultured Caldilineaceae bacterium | reverse complement strand
GGGACGGCGTCGGGCAGGGTGTGGCCGAGGGCGGACAGGCCCAACAGGGCCACCAGAGCGGCCATCACCACCCGGACTCGTAAGGTACGGAACATGGTTCGGTCTCCTTTCTATGAAGATTAAGGTAGACCTGAACGGGCGGGATCCCCGGCGTGGGTACGCCGTCGCGCGTGAACCTGCTCAGTCCTTTGGGATTGTTTTCTAAAAGGGGCTAGCCTGACTGATCTGAAGGTGAACACTCGACCTAGGTCTGGTCAGCAGTCACCCTCAACTTCCGTCCTCAGTATAGAGCATCAGCGTCGTCGTTTCTTGAGATGAACCTTTTATGTGGTTGATGGGGGCTGATCGGGGTTGATAAATTAGGAGTCAGTGGTCAGTGGTCGGTTGTCAGTGGTCAGTTGGCAGTCGCAACGAACAACGGACAAAGGACAAAGGACAACTGACCACTAACCACAAACGAGGACGTGACCCCAATGTACGACCATTACAAAGAAGCCACCTGGCCCGACGAGTATCGCCGCAGCGCCCTCGGCCCGATTTTGACCACGCTGACCTTGCAGCGGAGCCTGCGGGTGGCCGGCTGGAGCGGCATGGGCAAATCGAACCTGCTCCGCTTCCTCGTCTCCCACCCCCACCTGCTGGTCGAGTGGCCCGATTTCTCCGGGCAGGCCGCCTGTTTCCTCTACATCGACAGCAACCGCCTCCACCCCCTGACCCCGCTCACCTTTTACCGGGAGTGTCTCTTTCTGCTGCGGGCCGAGCAGGGGCCGCCCCCGGCCGAGGATGCCTACACCCTCTACAAACAGGTGGAGCTGGCCCTGCGAGCCATCGACCCCGCCACCGTGGTCATCCTGGTCATCGACCAGGCCGAGCGGCTGTACGACGCGGTCGAGCCATACTTTTTCGACCAACTCCGCAGCCTGCGGGATGAGGCCCGGCGGGGGCATATGCTCTTTATTATGGGCAGTCGTCGCCCGGTGGGGGATCTGTTTCAGTTGGAGAAGCTGTTCGTCAAGACCTGCTGGGTGGGGCCGCTGGCCGAGGCGGATCGGGCCGCCTTTCTGGCTCGCCACCAGCAGCGGTTGAATGTGAGCCTGCCGGAGAAATGGCAGCAGGCGTTGTGGCAGGTGACAGGCGGTCACCCCGGTCTGCTCAAAAACAGCCTGGAGTGGGCCAAGGGGCAGGCCACCCTGCCGGCCACCGAGGCCGACTGGCTGGCCAGGCTGTTGGCCTACGCCCCCATCGAGCGGTACTGTCGCCAATTGTGGCAGGGGTTGGGTGAGGGGGAGCAACATCAACTGCGGCAGGGAAGCCTGACCCCGGACGAGGCTGGGGCGGCGGCTATGTTGGCCGACAGCGGCCTGCTGCTGACCGAGGCCGGGGCGGGGCGGCTGTTCAGCCCCCTGTGGGAAGCCTATCTGCGCCGAACGGTCTGGCCGGCGGAGCGCCCCGCCCCGCTAGAGATCGACCTCGACGTGGCCACCCGGCGGGTGACGCTGCGCTGGGCCGGGCAGGTGGCCGAGACGCTCGTCACCCGGCCCCTGGTGTTCGAGCTGCTGCGGGTGTTGGCCGCCGACCCCGGTAGCCTCCACAGCAAGGATGCCCTCATCGCCGCCCTCTACCCGGAAGAAAAGGCCGCCGATGTCTTCGACGATGCCCTCTTTCAACTGATCACCGGCCTGCGGAAAGCCATCGATCCGCCGGTCAAGCAACTCTGCCCAGCCCTGACCGACGACAGCGTGGTCCAGAGCATCCGGGGCGTGGGGTATCGGTTGGTGGTGGAGCTGCCGGAGTAGCCGAACAGGATGTCATTGGCTTGCTCGGTGGGATGGGAGTGGGGTATAATGGCCGGGGTAAACAAACGAGGCTAAACAGAGGAACGGCACTTCGGAATGAGAATTAATTAACTTCCCCATTTCATCGAGAGATTGGAGATTGGAGATTTGGAGATTCGTACAAATTATCTCTTAATCTCCCCATCTCTAATCTCCTAAAGGAAAGCGTCTCCCCTTTATAATGAAAGATAAACGTCGAGCGCCCCTGAACTTAACCTTTCGCCCCCATCCGTTGGCCCGGAATCGTCATTTTCAAACGGTTTACTCGACCATGCAGCCCCGGCCCCCGCTCCTGATCGAGCGGCAGACCCGGTCGATGATGCTGGATGCCGGGGAGGGAGTCCGGCTTCAGGGGCTATACTCGCCACAGCCGGCGGGGCGGGCCAGCGGCTTGGTCTTGCTGCTGCACGGCTGGTTGGGGGATGCGGCCTCCGGCTACAACACGCTGGTCGGGGAGCATCTCTACCGGCACGGCTACTCGATGTTTCGTCTCAACCTGCGGGATCACGGCGAAACCTATCACCTCAACCCCGGCCTGTTCCGGGGGGATTTGTTGGAAGAGACTTTCATTGC
>CAZWZZ010001088.1:0-2410 GCA_964638395.1 uncultured Caldilineaceae bacterium | reverse complement strand
ACCTGGACGATTGTATAGTATTTGAGTTCTGTTGGATTTTCTGCGGATTGCTCGGCGAGGATTTGCCGAGTCTTGGCTTTAACAAACCTGATTCGAGGATTTGGCAATCCCCTCAGCGTTTTTACAGTTTTGACAAACCATACACACAAGCCTACAATACAAATATACTCAGTCGATCCAAATTCTTACGCTCCAAGCCGGTTTGCAACCGGCGTCGGAGGTTACAAACCTCCTCCGAGCATCAAATTTGGATATACTGACTAGCTACATATCACTTCTGCAAACGACCTCGTTTTTTGACCACCCCTGCCCGGACATAAATGATCCGGGCTATCAAACAGCACCCCATTAATGGGGTTTCGCCAAAAAAACCGGATTCATCCGGTGCTGTTGGGTAGCTCGGCGATGAACTCGCCGAGCGGGGGCCGGTGATCGCAAGGGGGACAAAGTGATATGTGACTAGATACACTGATACTATCCAAAAGTCGTACCTCTTCTCTACAACAGATGCGAAATCGTTTGCGCTACACTGCACAGACCTGCATCAACCGGGGCTCAGCCCCGACCTCGCGCCCCCTCCCCTCTTCATCATTGATCTCAACCAAAACTCCTGATGTCCACTGATCCTAATGATTGACGTTTGCAAAACCCAGCTTGGTGTAAAGAGCCAGCAAAAACCTGTACGATATTTTGACAAAATCTATACAAAATGATATAATCGTGGACGTTGATCCAAAAGTGGTATGTCTGGTCTACAATGGCTGAAAAACCCTTTGCGCTGCTGCGCACTAAACTGCATCAACCGAGACTCAATCCCGATCTCATCCCCCGCCCCCACCTCATCGATTATCTCAATCAAAATCCTCACCGCCCGCTGACCCTGATGGCCGCGCCGGCCGGCTTCGGCAAAACCACCCTGGCCGGGGCGTGGCTGCAAACTAGCCCTCATCCGGTGGCCTGGCTGTCGTTGGATAAAGGAGATGACGAGCTACGCCATTTCTTGCAGTATGTCTTGGCCGCCCTGCAACCCATCTTTCCTGACACAATAGAGGAGAGCCTGGGCCTGCTGCAAGGGCCGGAGTTGCCGCCGGTGGATTACCTCAGCACCATCTTTATCAATGAGTTGGCTGCTGCCCCGCAGCCCTTTACCCTGGTTCTGGATGACCTGCATTTGGTGCAAACGCCACCCATCTACCAATTCCTGGAAAAAGTAATCGACTATCTGCCGGAGCAGGGCCACCTGCTGTTGATCTCCCGGATGAATCCGCCGCTGCCGCTGGCCCGGCTGCGAGCGCGGGGGCAGATGACGGACATCCGTATCGGCGAGTTACGCTTCAGCCCGGCGGAGATCGCCGCCTTTCTGGAGCAAACGGGGAGACAAAAAAGCCTGTCATCCGAGGAGATTGCCGCTTTGGTCGAGCGGACGGAAGGGTGGCCGACCGGGGTGCGGCTGGCCTCGCTGTCGCTGAGACGACCGACGGAGATGGCTGCCTCAGCGAGGTCGAATCAATATGTGATGGCCTATTTGATGGATGAGGTGCTGGCCCAGCAGACAGCCCGCATTCGAACCTTCCTACTGCAAACGGCGATCCTGGATCGTTTCTGCGGGCCGTTGGGTGAGGCGGTTTTGAATGGAGACGCAGCGGAGGCTGATGAGGTTCCTATCTCCGGTCGAGAAATCATTGCCTACCTGGATCGAGCCAATCTGTTCGTGGTCTCCTTGGACAATGAGCAGCGATGGTACCGCTATCATCATCTGTTTCAAGAGTTGCTGCGCCACCGCTTGCAAAGCGACTACAGCGCTGCCGACATTGCCACGCTACACCGCCGGGCCGGCCGCTGGTTAGCCGCGCAGGGGTACATCGAAGAGGCTATCGACCACGCCCTGGCGGCGGGGGAGACGGAGCAAGCCGCCCGGCTGGTGGAGCAGCATCGTCATACCCTGCTCAATGAAGAGCAAATGGCGACTCTGGAGCGCTGGTTGGCCAAGTTGCCGGAGGCGCTGATTGAGCAACGACCGGCTCTGCTGTTAGCTCGAATTTGGGTCACTAAACACCGGTACGGCACATTGGCCGTCACCGATCTGGTGTCTCAAGCAGAAGCGTTGCTCCAACAGCAGCCCCAAACGACAGACACTGAACCACTATGGGGGGAGTTGCATACTCTACAATGTGAATTGAGTTATCACCGGAGCGACGGTCAACAAGCCATCCGCCTGGCCCGCCAGGCTTTAGCCCAAACTCCTCCTGCCTATGCCTTGGTGCGGGGGACGGCCATGATGTTTTTAGCTGTAGGCTATCGCCTTGTGGGTCAGAGCCGTGTGGCAGAACAGGCGTTAATCAAGGCGCTCCGGCACTCTCCTGAGCAGCAACTGTCGGCCTACCGCCTGCGGTTACACATGGCCCTCAAC
>CAZWZZ010001087.1:0-2415 GCA_964638395.1 uncultured Caldilineaceae bacterium | reverse complement strand
TCTCATTTCGGTTGTTAATGTGCTTTTTGTTTGGCTTTTACCCCAAACTAAAGATGAGCAAGGTCTCCTGCGTCCCTTGGAACCTTTAGCTCTGGCCGAAAATAGCCAGGTTAAAATCCAAATTTTGGATACAACCTCGGCAGAGGATCAAAATGATTTCCAAAAAGCGGAAGCGGTTTTGATTGCAGCGGGCCTGATTCAGACCTTGAGTCCGCCGGCTCAACATCCTCACATTTCCACCGAACGACGCGAAGCATTAGCGAACTTGTATGCTACCGGTGGCCCTTTATCAGACATTGTAATTGCTGAACGACAAGGCCGATGAGTTAGCCTCGGCCTTGCGTATCAACCAAGCCCTGGCGGCAGCTGGTTTGTTTGTCGGGGCCTATTTTTGTCTCCGCCGATACCAACCAATTGTCCGCAGCCACCGCCGAGGGCCTCTCAATTGACAACCCAAACAATCACCCTTGATTAACTCATACCAATCTCTCATCCTACTTCACCACCAGCGGCAAATAGACCCGCTTCGTCTCCCCCAGCACGGCCCATTGCGAAAAATGGTCGGGACTGGCGGTAAACGTCCGCTGGGCCTGGTCGAAGCTGGCGGTCGGCTCCTTAACCCAACTGCTGCCGTCCCAAAAATAGAGGGCCAACGTCTCCTCGATAGCCGGGCCTGTTTCGTCGGCATTGTATTGAATCGTCAGGCTGTAGGCTTGGGTCGGTTGGGCCAGGTGCCCGGTACTGCTGAAGACGGCGCTGACCTCGAAGGTATGATCGATGCCGATCAAGGCCCCGGCGGAGGGGGCGCTGTGGTTGAGGGGATAGTAGGTGATCGTCACCGTCTCGGTGAAGGTACCGGCGGCGAAGATGAAGGTCGTTTGCTGCGGCGGGGATGTGACCGTGCCGCCATCCGGGGGCAGGGTTTGAATGAGGCAGATGACGTCATTGCTCTGCACCTCGTCAATGCCATTGAGCCACGTTTGAAAGGCAGAGTCGGAAATCTGGCACAAATCACTGTTTCTGAAATCGAACCTTTGCAAAGCCGTTAAGTTCGTCAACTCGGCCGGCATCGGGCCGCTCAATGAAGTCTCTGACAGATCAAAAACCTGCAACTGGGTCAGGGCGCTCAATTCTGAGGGAATGCCGCCCTCCAACCGGTTGCCATCCAGATGAAGCTCCGTCAAATTTGTCAGATTTCCTAACTCGGTTGGAATGGGGCCGGTTACCTGAGTCTGCCACAAAAACAGGATCTCCAGGTTGGACAGGTTGCCCAACTCGACGGGAATAGTGCCGCCCAACGGATTTTCGGCCAGGGCCAGCCGCCGCAACGTGGTCAAATTGCCCAACTCCGGGGGGATGCCACCCTCCAGCCGGTTGGCACCCAGGAAAAGTATTTCCAAATTGGGCAGGGTACTCAACGAGGTAGGAATCGCACCACTCAATTCGTTACTCCATAACCACAACTCTCGCAAGTTTGTCAGGTTGCCTAACTCGGTGGGGATAGGGCCGCTCAGTTGATTCCATGATAACGTCAAGTCCTGGACGCTGCTGAGATTTCCTAACTCAGCGGGGATAGAGCCGTCAAGCTGATTTTCGCTTAAGTTGAGTTTCTCTAAATTTGGAAAGTTTCCTAAACTTGAGGGAATAGGGCCGCTCAGTTGATTTTCATCTAACGTTAGTTGAATTAAATTGGAAAGATTCCCCAAACTTGAAGGGATCGTTCCTCTCAGTTGATTATTGTGAAAAAAGAACCACCTCATCTTGGTCAGATTACCCAACTCCGGCGGAATAGGACCGCTTAGATTATTATCCGACACATCAATTTTTGTTAAGTCTAATAAACTTCCAAATTGAGGCGGAATGGTTCCGGTCAGTTGGTTTTCATCTAAAGCAATCTGGCCTAACTTGGATAGGGCTTCTACTTGGGTGGAGATCGTACCGGTCAGGTTATTATTGGGTAGTTCCAGCTCATCAATATGACCGTTCTTACACGTCACCCCAAACCAACTACACGGCGTATTGGTCATCAACCAACCGCTGTTGTCCGTCCAGTTGGGGCCATCGGTGCTGTTGTAAAGGGCGACCAGAGCCTCACATTCCGTCTGGGGAATTTCGGAGACGGCGGCGCAGGAAATGCCTTGCGCCTGGGCTGTTGAATTGTGGGTGATGGCGAGCAAGAGGATCAAGCTGCTAACCAGAATGAACAGGGAAAAGAAACGAGTCGTCACGAGATGGCTCCTGTGGCTAACGTAAATGATAATGTTAATGAGAGGCGACGGGGAGCTAAAGATAGAAGGTATCCGCTCCCCAATACTATGCTTCTAGTGGATTCAATTTTGATGATCGAGAAGGGTTGGCTTGGGCCAAAAGACATCTGCCGGGGCAATTTGTCGCTTGACGGACAGTATAGAGGCA
>CAZWZZ010001086.1:1737-2417 GCA_964638395.1 uncultured Caldilineaceae bacterium | reverse complement strand
GTAGGCGGGGCATCCCCATGCCCGCCGGGATTGGCGGAACCCGCCCCGGTAAGGGGATACCGGGCCTACCAAAAAAAGACCTGGTAGGCGGGGCATCCCTTTGCCCGCCGGGATTGGCGGAACCCGTCCCGGTAAGGGGATACCGGGCCTACCAAAAACAGAGACCTGGTAGGCGGGCATCCCTTTGCCCCCCGGGGGTGAAAGCCGCTTGACGTGGGCTTGCTCCCGCTGGATTGCCAAATCCAGCGGAAAGGCCGGGAATTTGGCAATCCCAGCCGAGTTTACCCACGCTACGTGGGATATACTCGCTTTTTTATCGAACGATTACTTCAACACAATCGGTAGATAGATATTATCTGCCGCCCCCTCAACAACAACGAACTCCGTCAGGTGAGTCACTGCCCAACTAATAACATTGGTTTCAGTATTGACCGCCACACTGCTGATGTCTGCCCCGGACCAGGCATTGCTGACTGTATCAAAAAACAGAGCTATCAAATTGGCCTCATCAATCCCCACCTGGTCGATAATAGTCTGGCTGTAGGTCACGCTCAGGCGCAGCGGGGGAGTGATAGTCTCGGTAATGGGTGTCCCCCCATCAGCCAGTAACTCCAAAGAAAAGGCGGTTGCAATGTTTAAAGTGGGCAAACCAGTCGTGATGCCGACGGTGGGGGTGATAC
>CAZWZZ010001086.1:0-1727 GCA_964638395.1 uncultured Caldilineaceae bacterium | reverse complement strand
TCGGCCTCAATGGTCAAAACATCATCACTGGTGGTTACAGTAATACCTTCGGTAGGCGTGACCGGAATCGTTTGTTCCACCATAGCAGATGAATCGACTTGGTACTCATCGACCAACACCGTCAGCGGTTGGTCGGCAGAGACAACAACGCTGCCGCTAAAGTCGCTGCCCAAGGGAGTTACGTCCGACAGATTGATCGGCAACAAGCCACCGACGGGGATGATGTTGTTGGCCGAATGAACCGACTGTCCGTTTTTATCAAAATATTCGGTCAGTACATTGGCAGCGCTGCTGTTGGGATTTTGCAAGTTGATAACGCTGTAATTGAGCATCCCCTTGACGATACGGGGAAGATAGATCGTAGGTACGCCGCCATTATTAACCCTAACCCCTTTGTAATCCGCTGTATTGGCCACCGGACCGCTGGCAGGCGGTGCCTCGGCAATAAGGATCGGGTTGGAGGCACTGGTCGAAACGACGTAGGTCTGCCCACTATTCAAGGCTGGTCGGCCCGCCAGGTCGATTATCGTCCCGGCTTTGGAATTGAGATTGAGCGTGTTTGTATCGACCACAACACCGTCTGCACTGGAGAAAGTCACGTTGACGCTTGCTACGTTATTCCCGGTGTTGGCCACAAACAACTGGCTGGTGCGGATGATGCCGCCTTGTTCAACCCCTTTGAAAGCGCGGGGAAAAATCACTTCGGTGGCGGCATCGAGAGGTGTATCAATCTCATAAAATTCATTACTCAAGCCGGTCTGAATTATTCCCACAATGGGCTGATCCGAGTTAACTTCGGCCCAGCCGACGAATCCATCAGGTAAACCGATTACTTGCCCAAAAAAATTTCCACTGCCTCCAGCAGCAATTATTTGATTTGGTAGAGCGGTTGAACTCCCATCTAAGTTGTAAAACGTGATTGTCACATTGGCAATGGAAGAACTGACATTTTGGATGAGTAGAGTACTATCCTTAGTAAATGTGGCGAAGATCAAACTATTGCCGGCGCTGTTCAAATCAAGGCCACGACTTGAGGAAAGGTTGTCGTTAGTTCCACTCCGTTTATGGATGACAACACTTTCTATATCGGTGACCAATGAATTGACAACCACAGCATAGAAGTCTGACATGAGACCGGAGACATCGTCAGGGGTCACACTGACCGAGCCGCTAGTGGTAATAGCGGCACTATAGTTTACGGTTCCGCCTGAACCAGAGAAGGTTAGGTCTGTCTGTGTATTGCTAACAGGGCTGGTATTTTGAATCGTTAAGGTCGAGCTAACGCCAAAAAAATTGCCGTTAAATGCAGGGTGTACCTGCACGGTTGAAACTGCTCGTGACAATTGCAGCCCACTACTGAGCAGCGTTACCAAAAGACCGAGGCTCATGACAACAACGGCCAATAATTTTCCTGATTTACTCGTCAATAAGTTTTTCATCCTGAAATCTCCTTAAATTCTGGATAAGGTTAGTTGATTCTGGCTTGCTGTGGAGCTATAACAAAACGACATTCAGAATAACTGTCTCACGTTTATCTTGAACAAAATTCCCCACAATTTATTGTGTTTATACACTCTCGGTTCGCCCATTTCAAAGAGGGGTTTTGAGATTCAAAACACCACTATATATAGTAAAAAATGAACACAATCCCCTATATATGGAATTCTCTAAGATTGCAATAATACCTTAGCATAATTACAAGTAATTGAGATAGGTGATTACGCCCC
>CAZWZZ010001085.1:0-2428 GCA_964638395.1 uncultured Caldilineaceae bacterium | reverse complement strand
CAAAGATTGGTGGCGTTGAGAAAAAAGTTTGCGAACTGAGAGACTGCTTTAAAAGAGTTCCAGGGTCCACAGATAGACACAGATTGTCACTGATAGTATCAAAATTCTGATAAAAATCTGTGAATATCTGTGTCTATCTGTGGATAACTCTGTAAACTTCCACTTTTAAAACAGCTTCTGAGTATGGCGTAATTCATTACCTGGCACTCTGAGTGAGTTGGAGGGTGGCGGAAACCGTATCGAGGGGTGCGGGGTTTGCCAGAAGTCGTCCCGTGCGCCGCACCCCCCGGCCGCGACAACCACCAAAATGCCCCCCACAACTACCCAACTGACCCCGGCTCCGAAATCTGAGCCGGTGGCAGGGCCGCTCCTCTGCTCTCCCACTCACTCCCCCGCGCCCGACAGCACAACCCCCGCCCAATAGTAAGGATCGGCGTAGTCGCCCCCTTCACCTTCAATGAAATCAAGCTGCGCCCGGCGCAGAGCCTCGGCTTTGGGCAACCCGGCCCGCAGGTGCGTGTAGAAGCGTGCCATCAAGGCCGCCGTGGCCCGATCCTCCACCTGCCACAGGGTGGCGATGACGGTGGGCGTTCCGGCGAACATAAAGGCCCGCGTCAAACCGACAATCTCATCCCCTGGCGAGACGGCCAGGGCCGATTGGCGCATGACCTCATCCAGTTGCGTCTCGCAGGCGCTCAACACGACCAGGTCGGTCTGGCTCAGATCGAGGCTGTAGACTTCGTGGGTTTCCAGGCGACCGTCGTGGCTGTCATCGGCGGCCAGGTAGAGGGTGGAGTAGAGGGGGTTGGCCGTGTTGTATTCGCCGTGGACGGCCAGATGGAGGATGCCAGCCCCGCCTGCCTGTTCCCGTACCGCGCTCTCCGTGGCCGCCGGGCCAAGCAGCGGTTGAGCATCGTACAGCGCAGCGATGGCCTCCGCCTCCCGCTCCGCCGCCTTGAGGGAGCGCAGATCGACCCCATCCGGCAGGGTGGGGTTGCCCAGGATGAGCGGCGACTCCGGCCCAATCTCAGCTTTGGTTTCGGCGTTAGCCGCCAGGAATTTGAGCGAACTGGCGCTGGGCAGCGTCACCAGGCTGTAAGTTTCGATGAGGGGCCGCCCCGCCTCGTCTTGCAAAGCGGCGAAGGGCAGGTAATGGAGCGGGCCGTGGGGCACAAGGGCCAACCGGGGCGTCGTCAGCTTGTCGGCCAGGGGCGCGATGAACAACTGGTACAGTTCCCCCCCAACGATCCGGCTAACCTCCTCTTGCCGCCCGGCAATGGTATCCCGCAGCCGCTGTACCTGGTTGGCGACCTGTTCGCGGGTCAGGTCCAGGTCGATCACCTCAAAGCTGTCGGCGGTCAGGAGGAAGACGAGGGTTTGGTCGTCGAGAGTGTGGTAGGAGAGGAGCGTCGTCTCCGAATCGAGTAGGGCCTGCACCTCGGCTACGCCCAAAACATTTTGATTGCCGCGCAATGGAGTCAAGTCGGCCAGTTGATCGCCCCGCGCTTTGATTTGGGCCTGAACTTCCTCATAAGCCGCTTCAAGGTCGCGCTGTTGCTGTTCCAAATCAGCCACCAATGCCGCATCGGGGGAGCTTTCCACCCGCGCCTGAGCTAACTGCTCCCGGAGAGCCTGACGTTGGGCGTAGAGCGTCTGCTCTTGTTCGAGGAGGTCGGCGGCGGCATTGTCGCTCAGTTGGACCTGTCCCGTCGCCAGCGAGTCCAGGAAGGCACGGGCGCGGCCCTGTTCGCTGGTCAGGAAGGCTTGTTCGGGGTGGTTTTGCTGGTGGTGGAGAGCTACTGCATTGTCATATAAGAAAGCAAACTGTCCACTGAAACTAACTCGTCCTTTTTCGCTACCAATTTCAGCACGGACCATTTCAAAAATTTTGATAGCTTGCTGATAATAATTTATTGCTTTGGTATATTGGACTTGGTCATCATAAACTTGCCCAATATTCATGAGTATCTTTCCTTCAGCCGTTCTATCACCCGTTTGTCGCGCTATGGTAAGAGCAGCCTTAAAGTTTTCTAATGCTTTGATGTATCGCTCTTGGCGATGATATATAACGCCAATATTATTAAGAACGTGACTTTCACTAAGATTATCATCTAACTCACGAGAAATAAGCAGTGCAGATTCATACATTTCTAGTGCTTCGAGGTATCGTTCTTGAGTTTTGTATGCCTGCCCCAAAATGTTCAATGTTCTCTGTTCCGTAACACGGTCTTCCTCACCTCGTGAAATAGCTAGAGCTAGTTCCAATGCTTCTGTTGCTTTATCGTACTGATTATGAGTTAGATAAATAAGCCCAATCCCATTAAGTATAGTGGCGTGATCGAAATAATCATTTATTTCTACACTAATGGTAGTTACTTTAGTTTGGGGTAAAAGCCAAACAAAAAGCACATTAACAACCGAAATGAGA
>CAZWZZ010001084.1:0-2430 GCA_964638395.1 uncultured Caldilineaceae bacterium | reverse complement strand
CGTGTTTGTTCATCGCTTTGCCGATAATGACCGCTTCGCCATTCAAGACTTGTTCGATCAGTTTGGATAACGTGGCTTTTGCTTCTGAGATATTGGTGATAACCACTGATTTCGCCTCCATTTCTTGTGACAGATTGATAGTATAAGACTGGTCTGGTCTACAAATCGCGTCACATCGGGCCGATAGCGGGAGAGCGCCCCCGGCAGGATCACAGGCCACCCGGGCCTTGAGCAGGGCGGTGATCTGCTCATCGTTCCCCCCTTTACGCCGAATCGCTTATGCCCTCGCCTCCCAAATCCACCATTTCTCGGTTGCCCTCACCGCCGAGTTGGACTATAGTAACCCCCTCATTTTAGAATCCCAACTACAAATTTTTGCTTCAACTCTGAATTTACGCTAAAATGACTGAGTTGTGTCACTTTAAGAACTTTATGGTTATTTATCTTTGTAAACTAACGCGACGGAATTGTTCTGTAACAGAGCGTCACATTTATGGAGAGTGGGAGATTAGAGATGTGGAGATTCGATAACCATAATCTCCTCATCTCCTCATCTCTAATCTCAGTTTAGATGTTGACGTTGTTGCCGGACAAATCCGCTGATAACTTACATTTTGGGAGGTCTATAGATTTATGCGTGTAATGATAGTCAACCCCCGTTTTCGCTTACCGATTGATACCCGCACCACGCCCCACCTGGGTTTGGCCTACCTGGCGGCGGTCTCGGAGGAGCGCGGGGATGAGGTGATGATTTTTGATGCCGATGTTGAGGATGAACCGATTACGGCGGCCATCGAGCGCTTCGACCCGGAC
This sequence comes from uncultured Caldilineaceae bacterium, assembly GCA_964638395.1. Taxonomy (GTDB): domain Bacteria; phylum Chloroflexota; class Anaerolineae; order 4572-78; family J111; genus CAZWZZ01. The sequence continues at coordinate 1,617 of CAZWZZ010001084.1, read as the reverse complement.
GTGGTCGGCATTACGGCCAATACGCCCCAGGTCAAATCGGCCTGGCGCACGGCAGCGGCAGTCAAGTCGGTCAAGGATATTCCGGTAGTCCTGGGCGGTCCCCACGTCTCGGTGCTGCCCGCCGAGAGCGTCGAGCGGCCCGAAGTGGACATCGTCGTCCGGGGCGAAGGAGAGGCGGTCTGGATCAAAATTTGTGAGATCGTTGAGCGGGCCAAGCAGAGCAACCCGGCCTTCACCGCCCGCGATCTGCTCGATCCGCAGGCCCAACTGCTGGATGGCTTGCTGGGCATCAGCTACGTCACCAGCGATGGTGAGGAGCGGCACAACCCCGACCATCCACCCATCGCCGACCTGGACACGCTGCCCTTCCCGGCCTACCATCACTTCAAGATGGATCGCTACACCAACCTGCAACCGGCCACCGACGCCGTCGATGGGGCCAAATCCTTCTCGGTCATGACCTCGCGGGGTTGTCCCTACCGCTGCACCTTCTGCTCCCAGAGTATTATGCCCATCAAGTGGCGTGCCCGCAGCCCGGAAAGCGTCCTGGCCGAGTGGCAACATCTGGTTCACAATCTGGGGGCGCAGGAAATCGGCATCTTGGACGACTCGGCCAACATTCAGGTGGATCGCCTGGAGCGAATGGCCGAACTGTTCATTGAAAATGGCGTTAACCACGTGCCCTGGATTTTCGTCAACGGCATCCGGGCCAACCTGGCCACGACTGACCTGTTGAGCAAACTGAAGCGGGCCGGGCTGAAGCGGGTCGCGTTCGGCGTCGAGAGCGGCGACCCCGACGTGCTGCTCTCCATCGACAAGAAAATCGACCACGACACCATCCGCCAGGCTTTCCGCAACGCCAAGAAAGTGGGCCTGGAAACCATTGGCTTCTTCATCATCGGCCTGCCCGGCGACACCGAAGAGACGATGGAGCGCACCATCCGCTTCGCCTGCGAAGTCGATCCGATGATCGCCAACTTCTCTATGATGACCCCCTACCCCGGCACCAAAGTGTACGAGATCGCCAAACGGCAGGGGCGTTTGTTTCTGGAGGATTGGGAAGATTACGTCTTCTTCGATGGTCGCGCCCGGTATGAGTTGGGCGAGATGACGGCTGAGTTGGTCGAGCGGAAATGGAAGGAATCCTACCGCCGCTTCTACCTGCGGCCCCATCGTATCGCCGGAACGTTGATGCGTAAAGATTTCTGGCTCAACTGGCGGCGTACCTTCAAGGTGGCCTTCAAGACCATCTTCCCGAAGAAAGAAAAGTCGAACCTGCGCCAGTCGGTTGAGGCCGGACAGACGGTTTAAGTTCGCCGGAACGCTATTGACCATTGCTAAAACGTGAAACGTAAAACGTAATGCTTTGATTTACGCTTCACGTTTTACGTTTTACGTGACTTGGAAATATTTGGGGATTTTTCATAATTCTACAATGTCATATTAACATAATCTGACCCCGAAAAGCCCCCCCAGCCCCCCAAAGGGGGGAGCAAAGCCAGAAATTCCCCCCGCTGGGGGGCTAGGGGGGCGAATGTGACATTGTCGAAATAATGACCCAATCCCCCCATTCAACGGAGGAGTACCTTGAGAATTTTACTCGCCAGTCCGGAGTCG
>CAZWZZ010001083.1:0-2434 GCA_964638395.1 uncultured Caldilineaceae bacterium | reverse complement strand
CCAGTCGATCTCCCAGACGGCGTGCCACTCTTGCCGCCAGGCGTCGCGGGCCAGCGTCTGGGCCGTATCCGGGTTGATAGCCTGCTCTGCCTGGCAAGCCATCAGGATAAAGATCACCACAGGGGTAATCACTAAAATCTTGGCTGCCATCGCTGCCATTTCTTTACAATTTGCTCTCGCTCCGCCTCTATTATATGATGCGGCTATCCAAAGGTAGGTCAACATTGAGTCCTGGTCGGCGCAAAGCCAGTCCGAGACTAGCGTTTCCGGCCCGGAATCGCCAAGTCACGGACTTGGCTAGAGCTAAAAAAGCAACTTTTCGGCTTGTCCACGGTTACGTGCAGAGCTACCGCTCTATGAGCTTTTGTGGGGTAGCGACCGCATCCCAATGCGGGAGCGGGCATAGGGATGCCCTCCCCACAAAAAATCTCAGAGAACCAAACTAGAAAAGAGGAAGCTATGACCGATATTCACGAAATCCGAGGGTACTACGAGGGCGCGGCCAAGTCAATTTACCAGACCATTTCCGGGACAACGCTCCATCTGGGCATGGTCGAGCCGGAGGACAGCGATCCGGCCCAAGCCCACGAGCGCACAAAGGAATTTCTAGTGGCCCGGCTGCCGCCGGTTTCGGCCGAGACGATTATCTTCGATCTCGGCGCGGGGTATGGGGATATGGCCCGTTTTTTGGCCCACCGCCTGGGCTGTCGCGTCGTCGGCTTGAATTTGGTCCATAGCCAGAATGTGCAATCCCAACAGCTAACCGGCCAGGCCGGCTTGGCCGGGCAGGTCGCGGCGGTCGAAGCCGATTTCGCCCGGACGCCTTTCCTCTCCGGCTGCACGGACATCGTCTGGAGCCAGGAGGCGCTGCTCCACGCCCCGAATCGGGGGCAGGTGGTGGCCGAAGCGGCCCGGCTGTTGCGGCCCGGCGGGCGGTTCCTCTTCACCGACATCCTGCAAACCGGCCCCATGCCCACCGAGAAAGCCCGCCTCATCTTCGAGCGGGTCAAGCTGATCTCGTTGGAAACCTTCCTCAGCTACCAGCGCCATCTCCAGGCTGTCAACCTCCAAATCGAGGAGATTGTCGATCTGTCCCGCTATCTGGCCCCCTACTACGCCTCTCGCGTCCAGGCGATGATCGACCAACGGGAGGAATTAACCGAAAGCACCCACCCCGATTTTTTGGATTACTCGATTGAGGCCAATCAGCGTTGGGTCGAGGCCGGGCAAGCGGGGCAGTTGGGCTGGGGCCTGTTCCTGGCTCGGAAGCCCGACTGAGTAAATTGATTCCGGGTTTTGCAGGGGCGAGGCCACTCGGTGTGGCGATACGTTTGGATAACAACCGCCGTTCCGAGTGGCCTCGCCCCTACGCCGGATGATTTTGAACGCGGAACAAACTTATGTAATTTTGTACTCACGTTTCAACATCGACAATCATCAGCGTAATCCGACTGGTACAGACCAGCCGCTCCCGCTCATCCACGATTTTGATGTCCCAGACGTGAGTCCGCCGCCCCAGATGGAGCGGCGTGGCCGTGCCGTACACATACCCGGAAGACACGGCCCGGATGTGGTTGGCGTTGATCTCCACCCCGACCGGGTACTGTTTGTTCAGGTCGAGATGGGAGGCCGAGCCAACGCTGCCCACGGTCTCGGCCAGGACGACCGATGCCCCGCCGTGCAGAATCCCCTGCGGCTGGATCGTCTTCTCATTGACCGGCATTTTGGCCGTGACCCGGTCGGGGCTTAATTCCAGAAACTCGATGCCCAGATGGGTGACCATATTAGCCTGGCCATAGCTACTGATGTTTTCGAGGGTTAAGGTGAAAGGGGGCATCGGAGTCTCTCAAGCCGGTTCGATATTTTCCGGCTCGCGTCCGCCATTTTTGGCCATCGTCCGCAGGCGCGACCGGGGATAGTCGGCCTCGATTTCGGCGACGACAGCATCGGCTATGGCTTCCGGCTCGCCCTCTCGCTCGACCAACTCCGAGTGATGCCATTCCGCCAGATAATCATCGCTGCCGATGAGACCGGCCTGCATCGCCGCCTGGTCGATGGCCTGCTCGAATCGCTGTGGCAGGGGCCGGGACACTCGCTGCCGGCCGGCCTTGACTTTGACCTGGGCCGGAATATCTCGCCAATAGATGATTTGATAGGTTGTGGTCATTGCTGCGTACCTCACTTGAAGGTCGTTCGACTCTTTCGGAACTCAGGGAAGTGACACCCTCATAAAACGCAAAACGTGAAACGTAACCCATTTTTACGCGGTACGTTTTGCGTTTTAGCGGGTCAATCCCACGAAATCCCGTTGAGTTGATCGTTCATTTCGTAGCCGGAGAGTGTAATCTATCTCGTTCCATCTGGCAAAGTGGGGAACCCTGAGACGGATCAGTAAAATGTGCTATCGGCAAAAGATATTTGTGGCTCAGGAAGA
>CAZWZZ010001082.1:0-2438 GCA_964638395.1 uncultured Caldilineaceae bacterium | reverse complement strand
AACGGTCGTTTTGAATGTTTGCTGATACGTTTTTCGTTTTACGCTTTACGGGCATTGGGATGATTATTTTCTTGGAAATGCCCGTCAACCCCGCGAAATCTCGTTGACCACGACGCTTTATAAACAGCCGCCCGACGGTTTGTTTATACCCGAATTTTCGGATTAATCATTTTTGGAGGCATAAACTTAGATGGCAGTAGCGAACGCAGATGCAAAAAAGCAATATTCAGCCGATACGATTACCGTTCTCAAGGGTCTGGAAGCTGTGCGTCGTCGGCCCGGTATGTATGTCGGCGGGACCGATGTCAAGGCCCTGCACCACCTGATTTACGAGGTCGTCGATAACTCGATTGATGAAGCTCTGGCCGGTTTCTGTGACCACATCCACATCATCCTTCACGCCGATGACAGCGTATCGGTTATGGACAACGGGCGGGGCATTCCCGTGGCCGAACATTCCACCGAGAAGGTATCTTCTCTCCAGTTGGTGATGACCACCCTCCACGCCGGGGGTAAGTTCGACAGCGGCAACTACAAAGTGTCCGGCGGTCTCCACGGCGTTGGTGTCTCGGCGGTCAACGCCTTGAGCGAATGGTTAGTGGCCGAGGTGCGCCGGGATGAAGGTGTCTGGCAGCAGCGGTATGAGCGGGGGATGCCCCAGGGGCCGGTCAAAAAAGTGGCCGAGGTGCCGACCGAGGAGCAGGATGAAACCGGCACAAAAATCACCTTCCGTTACGACCGGGAGATTTTCAAAGAAGTGACCGGTTTTAGCTGGCACACGTTGCTGACCCGCTTCCGGGAGATGGCCTTCGTCACCAAAGGCATCCGCCTGACCTTCATCGATGAGCGACCCGGCAAGGAACAGGAATACACCTTCTATTTTGAAGGGGGTATCACCTCCTTCGTCCGCTACATCAACCGCAACCGGCAAGCACTCCACGATCCGCTCTATGTCGAGAAATATATCGACGACGTCGGCGTCGAGGTGTCCATCCAATACACCGACGCCTACACCGAGAGCGTCTTCGCCTTTGCCAACACCATCCACACCCCCGACGGCGGAACCCATATGACCGGATTGAGGGGGGCCTTGACCCGGACGATCAACGATTACGCCCGCAAAAATAACTTCCTCAAAGATAACGACAACAACTTCACCGGCGAGGATACCCGCGAAGGGTTGACGGCGATTGTCTCGATCAAGCACCCCGACCCCCAATTCGAGAGCCAGACCAAGGTCAAGCTGATGAACGCCGAGGTCAAGACCATCACCGAGTCGATTGTGGCCGAATATTTCTCGGCCTTTCTCGAAGAAAATCCACGAGCGGCCCGGGCCATCATCGACAAATGTTTGACCTCCTCCCGTGCCCGCAACGCGGCCAAGAAAGCCCGCGAGCTGGTGCTACGCAAGAGCGCCCTGGAAAGCAGCACCCTGCCCGGCAAGCTGGCCGACTGCTCCAGCCGGGACCCGGCGGGCAGCGAACTGTACATCGTTGAGGGTGACAGCGCCGGCGGCAGCGCCAAACAGGGGCGCGATCGCCGCTTCCAGGCCATCCTGCCGCTGCGGGGTAAAATCCTCAACACCGAACGTGCCCGCCTGGACAAAATCCTCAACAACAACGAAGTCAAGGCCCTGATTACGGCTCTGGGCACGGGCATCGGCGATGATTTCAACTTGGAAGGGCTGCGCTATGGGCGGATCATCATTATGACCGACGCCGACGTGGACGGGGCGCACATCCGCACCCTGCTGCTGACTTTCTTCTTCCGCTATATGCCGGAGTTGATCGAGGGCGGCCATCTCTACATCGCCCAACCGCCTCTTTATCTCATCAAACATAAAAAAGAGGCTCGCTACGTCTATTCCGACGGTGAGAAGGACAGTTACATCAACTCGCTCAACGGCAGCGAGAACAGCCTCAACATCCAGCGTTACAAAGGGTTGGGGGAGATGAACCCGGAGCAGTTGTGGGAGACGACGATGGACCCCGAAATTCGGACCATCCTCCAAGTGACTATCGAGGATGCTGCTGCCGCCGACAAGACCTTTGATATGTTGATGGGCAGCCTGGTCGCCCCCCGGCGCAAGTTCATCCAGACCCACGCCAAGCAGGTTCAGAATCTGGATATTTAGTTATGAGTTACGCAGTTCGCATCCCGAGTAGCCTCTCGAATATGACGACCATAAAAAAAATGTGGGGTTGGCTAAACCCCACATTTCCAGGGAACTCATGGCTTTGGATGGTTCCGAGATTGAAATCTATCAAATTGGAGCTACATAAAACGTAAAACGTGAAACGTAATGGTTTGCTTATCGGACAAAGAGGTTACGTTTTCCGTTTTACGCTTTACGGATTTTGGCTGATTACGTTCTTGGCTTCGCCTTACTTCTTCTGGAACTTGTCGATGCCTTCGTCGCGCCACACTTTCAGCGTGCG
>CAZWZZ010001081.1:0-2441 GCA_964638395.1 uncultured Caldilineaceae bacterium | reverse complement strand
CCCCGGCTCTCCCGGTGGTTGAGATTGGGTCATTTCTGTGGTAAGATGAAGCAAGCCTCATTTTAAGACGCTTAAGGATTGTCCATGACTGAGCATTGCCTCCACTGTGGGGCTGACATCCCCCTAACCACGGCCCGTTTTTGCCCCAATTGCGGGCAGCCTTTGGCCGCAGAGGTTGAAGAGGCCACGGTGGCCAGCCCGCTGGAGGCTGTCCCGGAAGCTGTCCCGGAAGATGAAGCGACCGTGGCTTACACGGCCAGACTAAACCGGAACCAGGAGAGCGCCCCGCCGCCGCAGGTCGAAGAGACATCTGCTCTATCTATGCCAGCCCCTCCCGCCCAAACAACCAGCTCCCACGATGGTCCGGCCAAACTGACCAAATCCCGCGCCGGCTCGGTCAAACTGACCCGCCCCCAATCCAACTCGGCCAAGCTGTCCAGATCCCAATCTGGGACCAGCGTCACCCTGCCCAAAGGCATCGACATCACCGGCAACATTATCCACCAACGGTATCAAGTCCTCGAAACGTTGGGCAAAGGGGGCTTTGGGGCTGTTTATCTGGCCCAGGATTTGAGGCTGGAGCGGCTGTGTGTGGTCAAGCAGATGCTCCCCAAACGTAAATCTCCCAAGAAATTAAAAATCGACCAGGCCAACTTTCAACGGGAAGCCCGGCTGCTGGTGGAACTGAACCACCCCGGCCATCCGCACATCCCCGAAATTTACGACCATTTCTTTGACGACAAAAGCAACTATCTGGTCATGAAATATATCGAGGGGCGCAGCCTGCAACAACTGTTGGATGAGGAACCGGAGCGGCTACCGGTCGAAGCTATCGCTCACTACGCTATGGCCATCAGCAGCGCCCTCCATTATATGCACACCTATTTCGATGAGCCGGTGATGCACCGGGACATCAAACCGGCCAATGTTTTATTGGGGGATGATGGTCGTTTGTGGCTGGTTGATTTTGGCCTGGCCAAAGCCAAGCCGGTCGATGACTCCAGCGACATCGGCGTCACCCAGGCGTCCGGCAGCGTCGGCTACACGGCTTTGGAGCAGTGGTTCGGCGAGGCTGTGCCCGCCTCCGATATTTACGCGCTGGGGGCCACCCTCCACTATTTGCTAACCGGCCTCAACCCTCTGGCGGCCTATGATGAGGATTTCAACATCCTCAAACTCCAACAGATGCACGGCCAATTCATTCCCATTCGGGCCGTCGATGACAGCCTGCCGGAGGCTCTGGAGGGCATCGTGGCCAGCGCCACCGGAGCCGATCCCGACCAGCGCCCCACCGCTCTGCAAATGCAGCAACAGTTTGAAGCCTTTATCAGCGGGGCCAGGAATGTGCCCCTCTTCACCTTCAAAAATGGGGAGGCGGCCAAAACCAAAGGCAAGTTGGTCGATCTGTGTGACGACCACAAACAGGAGGCGCAGGGCTATCTCTACCGGGGGGATTTCGAGCGTTGGTTCCGCCTCATAAACCGGAACGACCTGGCCGACGCCGCTGTGCAAGGGATCAAGCGGGGGCGCACCCGACGGGATGGGCTGGAGAAATTTCTAAAGCTGGTGTTGCCCAACATTTTCCTGCGCCGCTTGGGGCGGGCTGCTTTCCACGTGGCCCGTGGCGCCGTGCAGTTTATCTTGACCGCCATCGTCGTCATCGCTCTGCTGGCCATCGGCGGCTCCTACATCGCCCGCCTGGTCATCTGGCAGGTCGTCGGCAATGCCGGTCCCCAAAATGTGCCGCCGGTCGAAATCGGGCAGCTCAACCGCTACACCGAGCCGGCGTTGGAAGCCTACGCCACCGACCAAATCGGGGCCGTTCTGGATAACATTCGAGTTGATCTGCGCCCCCCCAACCATCTCGATTTTAGCGCCACCTGGGGCGGCATCTTTCTACTGGAACTCCCCTTGACCGTCGAGCGGGGCGCGGATGACACCCTCCAATTTGATCTGGAAGAAATCAACGGGCTGCCCCTCTACATTATCACCGACAACCTGGTGCAGGGGTTTAATGACGGCCTCGACAGCGCCTTCCGCCGCGCTCCGGCCGGCATCACCGGTTTGGAAATCCGGGACACGGTGGCCCTGGTCGAGGTCGAGGGGAACGAGCGTTGGCAGCCCCCGCCGACGCCCACCGCTCCCACCCCGACGCCCCGCCCGACCCCGTCCGCCTCGGTCTTACTGGCCGTTTACAACCAGTTCGATCAAGATGTTTTGCTCGAAATCGACGGCGAGGCCACCCCCATCGCCGCCAATGACAGCAAGGTGATTAATCTAGCGCCGGGAACCTACAGTTACGTCGTCCGCACCGCTCAGGACGGTCAATTTTTGGGGGAGGGGCGCAAACAGTGGACGGAGCCGGTCTACGAACTGCGGATTGGGCTGAACAATGAACAATGAACAATGAACAATGAACAATGAACAATGAACAATGAACA
>CAZWZZ010001080.1:0-2442 GCA_964638395.1 uncultured Caldilineaceae bacterium | reverse complement strand
CGGATCGGCAGCGCATCAAAACGCCCAAGAAATCAACGCCGAACGCCGTTGGCGACGTGGTGGCCGACATCGTCCATCACTTTCAGTGGCAGGGACCGATTGGCTGTACATTCCCGGCCATCGTCAAAAAAGGGGTGATCTACAGCGCCGCCAATGTGGATGATGCCTGGATCGGCACGGACGGCGAAAGTTTACTCAGCCAAAAGACGCAGTGCCCCGTGCGCATCCTCAACGATGCCGATGCGGCGGGCATGGCCGAGATGGTTTTTGGGGCCGGTAAAGAGCGCGAGGGGGTGGTCATTATGCTCACCCTGGGCACGGGCATCGGCAGCGCCATTTTTGTGGATGGCCAATTGGTACCGAACACCGAATTTGGGCACATGGAGGTGCGGGGCAAAGATGCCGAACATCGGGCGGCTGACCGTATTCGTAAGAAGGAGGATTTAAGCTGGAAAAAATGGGCCAAGCGGGTCGATGAGTTTCTAAAACGGATGGAACATCTCTTTTCGCCCGATCTGTTCATCATCGGCGGCGGGGTCAGCAAAAAACACGAAAAATATTTTCGCTATATAGATACGAAGACCGAAATCGTCCCGGCTAAATTACGAAATCGGGCGGGGATCATCGGCGCGGCGCTGGCGGCAAAACCTTTGCTCGACTCGCCTCGCTAAAAAAATCACAATGACGCTTTAAGCAAAAGACCCTCGTTATGGCACGAGGGTCTTTGTTGTATTCGCTGTTTATAACTCTTCTAAAATCCGACGGCCTGTTTATCCAAAACTTCATAGACCGTGTCGATTAAATGGCTCACCTCGAAAGGCTTTTGGATAAAACGATCCTGAGCGGTGATGTAATGGCCTAAAGCCGCATCCTGCTTTTCATCCCGGGCGGTGATAATGATAATCGGGACCGACATCAACTCTTTATCGGCCTTCATTTCGTGATAAATTTCCCAGCCGTCGATATCAGGCAGCATCAAATCAAGCAGCAGCACATCAGGTTTCAGGCTTTTTAGCAACTCCAAACCGGCCTCGCCCCGCTTGACGCCAATCACGTGATGACCTTTTCGCTCCAAGATCAGTTGGATTAGACCCCGCATTTCTGCGTCATCTTCAATAGATAAAATTCGAGCTTGATCGTCCACGGATAAAATCCTTCGATAATCAAAGTTTTTTCTTAACATTCTGCCTGCATTATATCACAAAAATCAAGCCCTGCCTTTAGGACATATGGCCTGTTTTCCCGGATCGTTGGATATAGTTTGCTAGGTTTACCTTGTCCCTGCTCCCCCGTTATCCAAAATATAAACGATGTGTTATAATTGGCCTAATTTGCGGGTTGTAAAATTTCTCGAACAGGGGTTTGGTTATGATTGATCTTCATTTCGCCCAAATCAGCGATATTCACATCTCCGAAGCGGGAGACCACGACGATCTTCTGTCGGGCCGATCTGCCGATTTTTTAGCCAACATTTGCCGGGACCTCGCCCGGATTGAGTCTCTGGACTTCGTCCTGTTCACCGGCGACCTGTTCGATGCGGCCAGCCAGACAGAGTTTGACCGCTTCCAACGGGCCATCGAGCCGCTCCAAAAACCGATGTATGTCATTCCCGGCAATCACGACCGCCGCCCCCCGGATAGTGAGTCGGGCTTGACGCTGCGTGATTTCGCCCGCCATTTCAATCCCCAATTTGAAGTCCGCCTCCGGGCTGCGGAGCTGCAAGCCGGATATTGGTCGTTAGAAGTCAAACCGGGCATCCAGTTGATTGGGCTAGACTCGATCAAAGTTGACGATTGGAGCGGCGTCATCGATGCGGCCCAGATGGCCTGGCTCGAAGCTGAATTGATCGCCCACAGCGATAAGCTGATTATTTTGGCCGTTCATCACCCCTTACACAAACTCTCGCCCATCGACGATCTGCCCCGCTGGCATAAATTTGTGTGTGACAACGGGGCCGATGTTTTGGCCCTGCTCGACCAACATCCGCAGGTCAAGGTGGTCCTGACCGGCCACCATCACTTGGCGAAAGTGGATCGCCTGGGCGACCGGCTCCATCTGGCCTGTCCGGCGGTGGCTATTTATCCCTGTGCCTACCGCACCCTGCGCTTGACCCAAACAGAAACCGCGCCCCCCACCTGGCGCTTCGAGTGGCAGACCCAGCCCGCCACCGACGAGTCCACCCTGGCCGAGGCCAAAGCGCGAATGATTGCCGCCTGGACCAAAGCGGAATTTGTGCCTGATATAATGGAGGAACACGTGGCCCGCGCTCTGGGTGAAGAGGCCGACCGGCAGGGTCAGGCAATCTTGAGAGGCTAACGTGGTTCACACGCCGCTCCAAAATGTCACCGCGCAACAACTGAAGGGCGTCTTGCTGGCCCTGGCCTCGGCGGCCTGCATCTCCGTCACCTTCATCGCCAGCAAACAGGCCATGCGGGAGCTATC
>CAZWZZ010001079.1:0-2444 GCA_964638395.1 uncultured Caldilineaceae bacterium | reverse complement strand
GTGCTGCCCAAAACGTAGGTAGTAAAATTCGTGGCCGGTTTATTGACGTTTGGTTGCCCTATGACCGGGGCGGAGAGGCGTTGGGAGCCATTGTTGACCCATTTTTCAGCGGCTGCATCCCATTCAAAAATCCGTAGCGTCAACGGATCGGCCTCCCCTATAAAAATATCTTGATAGAAAAGATTCAAGAGCATACTGGTGTCGCTCCGGGTGGTGGTTCCTGACGCTCGAAAGGAGTAAGGCAACCCGACCTGTTGCACATCGGTGGGTAAGAGGCCAGGTAAAGCATTGGTAGACATAACGATGATCGAATGGAGCGCATCGAGACTGCCTGAATTGAGCGTTAATTCAGCCAGGTTGTCCTCTGATAAAACATTGACCTCAGATAAATCATTGCGGTAAGGGTAGCGCACAAAAATAATAGGGTTTGTTACCCAACGATCTCCAGTGGTTAACTGACAGACCACTTCCAAACTGGCAATGTGGGTCCCCGTTCCATCCGGGAAAAAACTATCCAAATTTCCTCTATAGATACCTTCATCTGTCAGATATTCTCCCTCGAAAGGGGTTGGAGAGCCGAGGAGTTCGGCATTAAAGTTTACCTTGCCGTCTTTACAAATGTTCGGTGTCCGGCCGGTCAAGGCGATTAAGCCGGTGCCATCCGGAGGGCTGGTCGGCACGGCATAGAGATGGATACTCCATGGCAGCGTATCCTGCGCGGAGAGCGTCGGAGCCGGTTCCTGAGCCTGTGTGGGAACCGCTGTTCCCTCCATCACCACGCCCCAGAGAACCACGGCTAACAGGACCAAGCTAATTACGGCCCGTCTGTTCAATGATTGTTTCCACATCGTTATACCTTCTCCGAAACAACTTAGATTGGAGCAGTTTTTGAAACTGCTCCAATTTAAAAAATTTATCGCAATAATAAAGGGTAAGTTCAAAAAGGCAAATTGGGGAGGATACTTCAGAGGGAAACGTCAGCGGACAATGAGCGGCAAATAGAGGCGAACCGTCGGCTCAAAGGTGATAGGCGGCTCTTTGGCTTCAGGGCCATCTTCGGTCAGGCCGGTGGTTAAGGTCGTGGCTGAACCGACCGGTTGAGGCAACTTCTGGATCATATTGTCATCCTTGCAGGCTACCCAGACGCTATCGGTAACCAGCAGACTGCTTGGCCCGCCACAAACCGGATAGTTAATTAGGTTGTTGGGATCAGTGGGGGCGGCGGCCAGGATGCGAGTGACGATGCTATCGCTGATGGTTCTGGAACTGGTGACCCAAATATACGTGCCGTCGTGAACAATGGCTGGCCGGGCGACGGCCGGAGAACCGGTTACGCCGGTCTCAATGTCAGGATTGACCTGGCTGCCATCACTCAGCCGCAGTTGGCGGACTCGCGTCTCCGGCGCTTGGGGCAGGTCGCTAACCGTGTAAGCGATCCACAAAAATGAGCCATCGGCGGCCAATTCTCCATTCGGTTTGATGCCCAGATCATAGGTGGCGACGACTGTGCCGTCCGGGGTCAGCTTGCTCACCGAACGCCCGTCTTCATTGGACACCCAAATATGCCCCCCGGCATAGATCACATCTTGCGGACGCGCTCCGACCGGAAAAGTACCGGTCACTGCCCCATCACTCTCACGCAGGCGGGTGACGGTGTCCTCGCCGTTGTTAGTGACCCACAACTGGCTACCGTCGTAGGCCAGGGCTGTCGGTTCCTGACCGACGGAAAAGGTGCCGACGTTAACGCCATCGGCGGTTCGCACTTTGGATAGACTGTTGCCATTCCGGTTGACGACCCACACGTGGCCGTTGATGCTCAACAGATCGACCGGTCGCTGGCCCACGCCAAACGAGGTCACCCGTTCCCCACTCCCGGCCAACATTTGGCTAATCGTGTTGTCCGCTTCATTCGCCACCCAGATGTAGAGGCTGTCGGCGGCCAGGGCTTGTGGCGCCTGACCGGTCAGGTTGATGGTGATCGGTATCTTCTGCACCAGATCATCATCCTCGGCCACGACCCACAAATATGCCCCATCGAAGAGCATCGCCGTCGGTGTCTTGGCGGTGGGCAGGGTCGAGAGTAGCGTCCCATCGACCGGTTGGTGGCGGCTGATGGTGTTGTTATCCATACTGGCCGACCAGATATTGTGACCATCGAAAGCCAGGGCATCGGGAAAACTATCTACCGGCAGGGTGGCCAGCAGCGCCCCGTCGGCGGCGCTCAATTTGGTCAAGCTATCATCGCCCCGATTGGCCACCCAGATGTGGGCACCATCGTAGGTCAGCCAGATAGGGCCAAACCCGACCGGAAAGATGCCCAGGTTGGCTCCGCTGGCAGCGTCGAGACGGTAGACGTTGTTACTATTAGAACTGGCCACCCAGATTGATGAGCCGTCGCCAACCAGATCAATGGGCGCTTCCCCCACGTCAAATGTGCCCAAATC
>CAZWZZ010001078.1:0-2450 GCA_964638395.1 uncultured Caldilineaceae bacterium | reverse complement strand
GAAACCCGGCTTCAACCAACGCCCCGGCTAAATTAAACGTCGTCGTGCTTTTTGCTGAACCCCCTTTGAGGTTCGCCATCGAAACGACTTGCATACCCTAATCCTTTTTTTATTTCTCAGAAACAACTCGATTCTGACACTGTCTCGTCAATTGTCAAAATCTCAGGAGAACAATTGCTGGCTCGCCAACTTATCGTGACGACATCAGCTCAAATTTGATTTTTACAGCAGCCCCCACCACGCTCGACAACGCCCGCTGGATGATGTCGTGCCATCGATTCTCCAGCCACTCCCGCGTCATTTCCGAAGGAACCCCAATCACATACACCCCCTTTTCCCGCCGTAACAACTTAGTGCCCTGTACAATCGAATCATACGTTGCCTGAGTCATCTGCCGCCGCAAAACCAGTTGTGTCTCGGCCCAAATCGCCTCATCCACAGAGGGCGGAGCGAGGCTATCCATCGGCATCATGGGCATCTGGGTTCCGGGCGGTTTCTGGACAGGTTTTTCGGTTGCAACAACATCCTTTTTGCCGGACGATGATTTCAACCCCAAATCGACACCGGCCACATCGGCAAAATCCCGTAAAGTACGAACAAAAACCGCCCCCGAATTTGTTCGCGGATCATCCTCCACAGCCTGCACAGCAATCCGTACCGCAGCCACATACAAATCAAGCCGTTCCGGGTAGAGAACATTGAGTACTTTGAAAAACATCGCCGTCGAATGTTTATCATCCAACAACGTTTCGGTTAAGGTAATAATAGGCTCGAATGCTTTTTTTCGAGAATAACGACTTATGTTCTTATGTTTAATTTGTTGTATTAATATGTCAAGTTCGTTAACGTTCTTTCCAGATTCTTCCGATTTATCATTATGTAAATCCACCGACTCTTGGTTTACATAATGACCTGTTCCTGAATTTTGTTGTTTCACGCCGGTAGGTAAACCGGTAAAATCTGGATTTATCACCTCATTATGTAAATCCGATTGCTCTCGATTAGCCTGTTTTGGTGAACCCGCCACGTTTTGGTTTACATAATGTGAACCGGAAGAATCTGGAGGCGGTGATTTTTGAGATATTGGGGGTAACTCCACGTCATCCGTTTTTACATTTTCCGTTAATCGGTACGTTTCCAGCCCCAATTCTCCCTGCTGCATCCGCAAGATTTCCATCTGTTGTTCCAGACGAGCCTCGTCTTCGGGAATGACCGGGTCCTCCATAAGAACCTCAAGCATGAAGCCGGTGCGGCGGGTCTTGCCATTGTGGGTCTTATAGGCATACCGGAGCCGAGGAATAAATATAGAAAGGTATTCGGATTTATCATCAGCAGGAATAATGCGCCGCCAGGGTTTATCATTGGGGATTGGTTTGTGTTTCAACCAACTGGCGATAGTTTCTTCGTGGACGTCCAGCAGTTCGGCCAACTCCCGCCAGCTACAGGTGACGTGTTTCGTGCCATCACCTCGCCGGGGAGCATCAACGCTCAGGCTACGCAGGAGCATCACTAAGCACCAACGCTCCGGCCCCAGCCGGGGCAGCCATTTTTGAGTTGAGTAGAGCGTAACGGCTATCGCTCGTTCAGGGGCTATGATGGCAGATCTGGCGCTGAGGTATACCGGATGGACTGATAGGTCAGACATGACAAACGCCTTTGTGTTATACTTTCCGATAACGGGGTAGGGCAATGGATGGATGGTGTCGTGATGGTGAAAAGTTATCGGTTTTTACAAAAGTGAATCAAAAGCCGACCTATGTACTTGACAGAATATATCCCCTTGTGGTATATTAATCCACATAGGAGGCGGTCAAATAAACAAAGGCCTCTCTTGCTGTGGCTCAAAGGCGGCAACCTGACGAGCCACAATATAATCAGAATAAATATCTTTAACCCAGATGAAAGGCTCGCGGCAACGAGCCTTTTTTTCTGTCTCTAAAAGGGACTAGTTCAGAGGCTTCTCCCCCTGAACTAGCTTAAGTTCAACCCTCACTACCCGGAATTATAAACATAAGTAAATAAATTGTCAAGAGTTACTTGTAATTCTGGGGGGTAGGTGCTATAATTAGCCCCAACTTAGCAGGGGGGTTGTTTATTTCATTATGCTCGATTTAAGCCCGTTGGGCCTGGTAGAGCCGCCATTTTCTCTCTCGCCTGACCCAAGATACTTCTATGTTTCACTTCAACACAAAGCGACGCTGGCTAAAGTCACCTACGCTATCGAGCAAAAACAGGGCTTGTCGATAATCTTCGGTGATGTTGGGGTGGGCAAAACCACCATTGCCCGCCGTCTCTATCAGGTGTATCGAGACCGGGCCGATTTCTTGACCGCCTATATCCCGACGCCCCTTTTCCCTTCAGATTTCCAATTCCTGAAAAATATTTGTGCCGAGTTCGGCCTCAGCCCGAAACGGAGTAAACTCCAACAACTGGAGACGTTTGAGGAGTTT
>CAZWZZ010001077.1:0-2450 GCA_964638395.1 uncultured Caldilineaceae bacterium | reverse complement strand
CGGGCCAAATTTGTGGGCCGGGGTATTTACAATGCCAAATCTCAAATTCGGGTGCGACTCCTGACCTGGAATCCGAATGACGTTATTGATGAGGATTTCTGGCGACGGCGTATCCGCCGGGCCATCGCCGGCCGGCAGGCGCTCATTCAGAGCCAGGAGACGGATGCCTATCGCCTGATCTACGCCGAATCGGATGGCGTGCCGGGCTTTATCGCCGACCAATATGGAACCTGGCTGGTGGTTCAGTTCCTCTCCCTGGCCGTCGAGCGCCACCGGGCCGCCATCATCAACACCCTGGTCGATTTGATCGCTCCCCAAGGTATTTACGAACGGAGCGATGTCGATGTCCGCGAGCAAGAGGGGCTGGTTCCGGTCGCCGGCCCGGTGTGGGGCGAAGTGCCGCCCGATATTATCGAAATTCTCGAAAATGGGCATCATTTTCTGGTCGATGTCAAGCTGGGCCACAAAACCGGCTTCTACCTCGATCAGCGCGAGAATCGACAAATCGTCTCCAAATATTTTTCCGGCAAAGAGGTGTTGAACGGCTTCGCCTACACCGGCGCTTTTGCCGTGTACGCCGCCCACGCCGGGGCCAGGCGCATCGTCAATGTGGACAGTTCCGAAACGGCCCTCCAGTTGGCCGAACGCAACATGCGCCGCAACGGCTTTGGCAATCGGGAAGATACCTATGCCCAGGCCGATGTTTTTGAAATTTTACGGGCTTATGCCAAAAATCAGTGGAAATTTGACGTCGTCATCCTTGATCCCCCTAAATTTGCTTTTAGCAAACGTCAGGTACAGAAGGCCACCCGAGGCTATAAGGATATTAACCTGTTGGGGATGCGCTTGATTAAACCGGGCGGGGTCTTGATTACCTTCTCCTGCTCCGGCACCGTTTCCGCCGATCTTTTTCAGAAGGTTCTGTTTGGGGCTGCCGTCGATGCCGGGCGAACCGTCCAGATCATCGAGCGGCTGGCGCAGGGGGCCGACCATCCGATTTTGTTGACCTACCCGGAGGCGGACTATCTCAAAGGGGTGGTCTGTCGGGTGTGGTAGCCTGCCAAGTTTCTGTAAGTTTGAAGATTACCCCCTGGCAATCTCTTCGTGCAGGCGTTCCAGGGCTTGGCGGGCCGCTTCTTGAGCCGCCGTCTGTTTGCTGAAGCCGGTCCCCTGACCATAGACCCGATCATCCAGCAGGGCTTCGACCGTGAACTCTTTGGCGTGGTCGGGACCCTCCTCGCGGACGGTGCGGTAGGTGGGGGTGACTTGATAATAGCTCTGGGCGATTTCCTGGAGCTGGCTTTTGGCATCCTTCTCCGTGGCCGAGGCCACGATGTCGGCCAGGGATGGCTCGATAATTTTGTGGACAAAGACGCGGGTGGGGGCAATGCCCTGATCCAGATAGAGCGCCCCAATCAGCGCCTCGAAGGCGTCACACAGAATGGCCACCCGCTCCCGACCGCCATTCTCCTCTTCGCCCCGTCCCAAAAAGAGAAATTCGCCCAGGTTTAAGATTTTGGCAAATTCGGCCAGCCGTTCCGTGCGGACGAGGGCCGAGCGAAAATTGGTCAAATATCCTTCGGGCATCTCCGGAAAGCGATGGTATAGATATTCGCCGGTGATGAAATCGAGGATGGCATCCCCCAAAAACTCCAACCGTTCGTTATCTTCCAGTGGGTAATCCGGGTTCTCGTTGAGATAGGAGCGATGGGTCAAGGCCCGTCGCAGTAGGGTTTTGTCATTAAAACGAAGATCGAGGAATTTTTCGGCGTCGGCTAAATTGGACATGGGTTTCTCCAAACTGATTCTTACTGGGCATCGGCAGCGGTCGGTAAATAATCGCCTTCCACCCACTCACTGCCATCGGGACCGGTCTCCTTTTTCCAAATCGGAACAATCTCTTTGAGGCGGTTGATGGCGTAAGCGCACGCCTCGAAGCAGCCATCGCCCCGATGGGGGCTGGAGACGGCCACGATGACGGCATTTTCGCCCACCGTCAGATGGCCGATGCGCTGGGTGATGGCTATATCGACAATTTTGGGCCATTTGGCTCTGGCCTCGTCAGCCACCTGTTCCAGCTTGGCCACGGCCATCGCTTCGTAGGCTTCATAATCCAGCGTCTCGACAGCCTTGCCGCCGGAGACGTTCCGCACCACCCCGCCGAAAACGGCCACCGCCCCGGTCTCCGGTTTGACGACTTTAGCCGCCATCTCATCCAGACTGATCGGCTCGAAGGTGATAACAAATTTAGCCAATTTTCCGGCTTCCTGCTCCGCCTCGGCCCCGGAGCCGCCACTGACCGGCGGAAAAAGGGCCACTTCATCCCCTTCCGCCAATCTGACCTGCTCATCGACAAAATCTTTGTTGACCGATACAATGGTGTTGGCGGCTACTCTGGCCAACGCCGGATAGTCCGCCTGCAATTTTTGTATCAAATCGGCAATCGTCGT
>CAZWZZ010001076.1:0-2467 GCA_964638395.1 uncultured Caldilineaceae bacterium | reverse complement strand
GGAGCGCGTATCGAAGGGTGCGGCGAACGGGAGGAGGCTTGGTCAACCCGCACCCTTCGATACGGTTTCCGCTACGCTCCAACCTACTCAGGATGCTGGACTTGAAATCTCGCCTAAATTCTGGGACGCACCCGGGAGAGGGGGTGCGGCAGTAATTGGAATTGTTGCGACTATTCAAGAAACGGCTGGATTTGAAACCACACAGATTATAGCATAGGAACGTATACGTGAAATTACGTGACCACCCCTTCAAAATCTTCTACAGCACCCCGGATGACCCGTTGCACCATTTCTATATTCCGGCCCTGTCCGCCTCGGTTCATTATGACCGGCTGAGCGGCTTTTTCAGCAGCTACGCCCTGGCCATGGCCGCCGCCGGTGTGGCCCGTCTCATCCAAAACCAGGGCACGATGCGACTGTTGGTAGGGGCACAACTGGACCCCAAGGATGTCGAGGCCATCAAACAGGGGCACGATTGGCGGAACGTCCTTGAAAAGCGGCTGCTGGAAGCGTTCGAGGATCCCACCGATCTGCTGGTGGCCGACCGGTTGCGAGCCTTAGCCTGGATGATTGCCGATGGCACCTTAACCATCAAGGTGGTGCTGCCCACGGATAAGTTTGGCTATCCGCTGCCCGCCGAAAGCGCCGCGCCCTATTTCCACCCCAAATCGGGCACTTTCACCGACGCCTATCAGGATCAGGTCGGCTTTAACGGCAGTTCGAACGAGTCGGTGGCGGGCTGGCACTACAATTACGAGCAATTTACGGTTTTCACCTCCTGGGAAAGCTCGCCGGCTCATCTGGCTGAAATCCAAAGCCGTTTCGACCGGCTGTGGGCGGGCCGAGAACCGGATTGGTTGGCTCTGGACATCCCCGAGGCGGCCCAACAACAGTTGCTCAAATATCGCCCCAACACCGCCCCCAGCCGTGATCCTTTAGAGCGGGAGCCGGACAAAAAGATCATCGAGACCGGCCAGGGCTTTATCACCGAGCGGGATCGGCAGCGGGAGCGGGCCGCTCTCCAATTTCTGCAAGATGCGCCCTGTCTGCTCGACGGCCAATGGCTGGGGGCCGCCACCAGCGCCATCACCCCCTGGCCCCATCAGGCGCAGGTGGCCGAGGCCGTCGTCAGCCGCTTCCCGGAGCGCTTTCTGCTGTGTGATGAGGTGGGCCTGGGCAAAACCATCGAAGCGGGGCTGGCCCTGCGCCAACTGCTGCTGTCCGGCTATGCCCGGCGCTGTCTCATTCTGGCCCCCAAATCGGTCTGTCGCCAATGGCAGGAGGAACTGTACGAAAAGTTTGCCCTGACGGTTCCTTTCTTCGATGGGCATCTATTTCGAGATTTGTCTGGTCGGGAAATCGCGCCCGATACGGCCAACCCCTGGGATGCCGTTGATGTGTTTATCGCCTCCAGCCAGTTGGCCAAACGACTGGAACGGCAGCAGGAATTGCTGGCCGCCCAGCCCTGGGACGTTATTTTTGTGGATGAGGCCCATCACGCCCGACGCAAAGATTTCCTCAACCCACGTCTGCGGCGGCCGAATCGTCTGCTAGAACTGCTGGATGGGCGTGACGGTCACCCCGGTCTCAAAGAGCGCACCCAAAGCCTGCTACTAATGACCGCCACGCCGATGCAAGTCAACCCGGTCGAGGTTTGGGACCTGCTGCGCCCGCTCGGTTTGGGCGGGCGGTGGGGGGCCAGCGACCGTAATTTTCTCCGCTTTTTCCGCGAATTACGCCAGCCCTTCGACAGCACCGACTGGGCCTTTGTGTTTGGGATGGTCCAAGATTATCTACGCACGGGGGGCGACCTCGATCCCAAATTTGCGGAGCAGGCTCGCTCTCGTTTGGGGCTGGTGGCTTGGGAGCAACTGAAACAGCTCGTCACCCCGGCTCAATCGGTTAGCCGGACAAACCCGGCCACCTCGCTGCGGCAGATGCCGGCCCCGGCCCGCACGTGGGCCACCGACCTGGCCCGCCAACACACCCCGCTGCGCCGCTACCTCTTCCGCAACACTCGCCACTTGCTACGCACCTATGTCCGGCGGGGATTGCTTAAAGCGACCGTGCCCCGCCGCCATCCAGAACCGGTTTGGATCAGCATGCGGCCCGAAGAGGAGACCCTTTACAACCGCAT
Source organism: uncultured Caldilineaceae bacterium (assembly GCA_964638395.1). Classification (GTDB taxonomy): domain Bacteria; phylum Chloroflexota; class Anaerolineae; order 4572-78; family J111; genus CAZWZZ01. Next base: position 330 of record CAZWZZ010001076.1, on the reverse strand, counting down.
CGAGGAGTATATTTCCTCGTTCTACCAAAAGTATGAAAAGGAGCGTAAGGGGCTGGGCTTCATTATGACTGTGTACCGCCGCCGCCTGACCAGCAGCTTCTACGCCGTGCGTCGTAGCCTGGAGCGTCGGCTGGCCTTTCTGCGCGGCCAGGCGGAACCGGCCACCACGGCTGGGGCTGATGAAGACGATCTGGAGCAGGAGGATCTGCTGGCCGATGTAACCGAAGATTTGGATGAGCCAACCTACCAGGCCCGCTTTCGGGAGGAAATCGAGTATGTCGAGGATTTTCTGGCGGCCCTCAACCAACTCGGCGGCAACGACTCCAACAT
>CAZWZZ010001075.1:0-2467 GCA_964638395.1 uncultured Caldilineaceae bacterium | reverse complement strand
AACAATCCCCCGTAAAACGCAAAACGTCCTGTGTGAGGCGTTATTTCACCAAAATCATTACGTTTTGCGCTTTACGTTTTACGAAGGCGTCAACAGGACGTTGGAGGCGCACAACCATGATACAACACCAACCAATCGGTATGTTCTTGGATGAGTTGGCCGGGTCCTCAGCGACGCCGGGCGGCGGAGGGGTGGCGGCTTTATCCGGGGCGATGGGCGCGGCCCTCATCAGTATGGCTTGTAACCTGACCATCGGCCGGGAGACGTATGCCGATGTCGCGGAAGAGCTAAAAAACGTGCGGGCCAAATCCGAGGCGCTCCGGCAGCGGTTGCTGGAATTGATGGCTAAGGATGTCGAGGCTTTCGATAAAGTAATGGCCGCCTATCGCCTGCCCCAAGAAAGTGCCGAGGAGAAAAGCGCCCGCCGCCAGGCCATTGAAGCGGGGGCCAAAGCGGCGACGTTGGTTCCGCTGGCCACCGCTGAAGCCTGCGCCGATGTCCTGGAACTGGGTAAACCGACCGCCGAGTTGGGCAATCCCAACGTCGTCGCCGATGCCGGGGTGGGCGTTCTCTGCGCCCAGGCCGGTTTGAAGGGTTCGGCCCTGAATGTCTTTGCCAATCTCAAGATGATTAAGGATGAAGTTTTTGTCAAGAGGCATCAGGCTCAATTAGAAGCGATCCTGGCCAAGCATGAAGATTTGGCCGATGAAGTCTATCAAATCGTCCAGCATACGTATTAAGCGTTACGCAGTTGGCGGCACGATGCAAATGGGACATAAGCAGTGGCTCAATATCATACCGGCGCTCATTCTAACGCTCATTGTGGGCCGGTTCCTCATCGTCGGCATGCCCAAAATCCTCTTTAATCACCAATCCAGCGATGGTGACGAGAGCGCCTATCTGTCGCTGGGTCTCGATTTGTTGGAAGAGGGTGTTCTCAGCGACGGCACGCGGCCCCCGCTCTACTCATTTTTGCTGACCCCCTTCGCCGAGCGGGAATGGAGCTACTTCACCAGCGCCAAGCTGTTAACTCTCGGTCTGGGGGCGATGACGATTCTGGCCACTTTTTGGGTGGGGGTGCGGCTCTTTGGCTGGCCGGCGGCACTGCTGGCCGCTTTTTTGCTGGGCATGAACAAAGAGTTCCACATCCGCTCGGCGACAGTCTACGCCGATGTGTTGCTGGCCGTGGTTATGATCGGCGGCTGGTATTTTCTCATCAAAAGCGTCGAGGGCTGGAAGCAATCCCTCCTGGCCGGGGTTTTCGTCGGCCTGGCCTTTCTAACCAAAGGCTCGGCCCCGGTGATGCTGGCCGCCTGGGGGGGGATGGCCTTGTTTCATTACCGCCTGGCGATTTTCCGCCAATTCCACCTGCTGCTGGTTCCCCTCTTCTTCATTATCGTGTCGTCGCCGCTGCTCATCTACAACGCCAGAGTCTTCGGCAGCCCGACCTACAACTTCGCCACCCAACACATTATGTGGATGGACCGGCTGGCCCAGATCGACACCGCCGACCCCGACGATCTACCGACGGCCGCCACCTACTTCGCCAGCCACACCCCGGCTGATATGGTCGAGCGGGTACAGGAAGGGCTGGAGCGGCTCAACCCGGTCATCAGCCGCAGCCTCAACCCCAACCGTGTCTTTGAACCGGCCTGGCTCGGCCCTGCGTTGGGACTGCTGACCGTCGCTGTCCTGCTTTATCTGCTCCTCTTTCAGCGCCCGGCCCTGCTCGCCTACCTTCGCCGTCATCAGAACGCCTACCTCTTTACCCTCTTCCTCTACGGCCTCTTCTATCCCTTCTTCACCTGGTACGTCGCCGGCTCCTCCGCCGAAACCCGCTTCGTCGTGCCTCTCCTGGCCCCACTCTACCTGCTCCTGGCCGACATCATCATCACCCTGAGCCGAGGTCTAAGCCAACGATTGAACATTTACCACTTACCACTTACTAATTACCATTTACCAACCATCGCTTACCGCTTAACCCTGGCCCTCATCCTCGGCTGGAGCCTCTGGTGGCTCCTCTCCACCGCCTGGGTCGAGCGGTGGGCGCTGACCATCAACCCCTACCAATCGGATCGAGCGGCCAACCGGGAGGAAGAAGCCATCGTGCAATGGTTGACCCACGACACGACGGGGGAAGCCTTTGTCGCTTTTGGGCCGAGCAAATCGCTGCCGCTGTGGAAATTCCCCCGCCGCTTCACCATCGAGCGGCTGCCGGTCGGAGTTGATCGCTGGGAAGCGATGGAGACGTATGTCGAGGAGACCCGGCCCGATTACATCATCCTCGATGAGGACACCGTCCGCCGTCGCCGTCAAGCCCTCGGCGATTACTTTAGCTATGATGAAGAAGCCGCCCTGATCGACTTCGAGCGGCAGCCTGACGATTGGGCCTTAGCCCTGATCTATCCTGATTTACCCTGTCGCTGGTGTATCTTCTCCCCGGTTGCCCCGGACGATGCTCAACCCC
>CAZWZZ010001074.1:0-2477 GCA_964638395.1 uncultured Caldilineaceae bacterium | reverse complement strand
CCCCCCTTGACTACCATCCACCAGCCGATCTACGAAATCGGGACGATGGTCTGCCGGATGCTCATCCAATCTCTGACCGGCGAGACGCTTGCGGAACGGCAGGTCATTTTACAGCCGTCGCTTATCGTCCGCCAATCGAGCGGGCCGCCGCGTGGCTGAATACGACACTACACCGGATTGAGGAAAGGAACGGATTTTCAGCGACTTTTGAACTCGTCTTACACTGAAAGGGGGTGATTTTTCGGAGGAATAAGATAGTCGAATCGTTATGGCAGGGTAAGCCGGACAGCGAATAAAAATCTGTTTATTTCTAAATTCGTTGTACTGTTTCCTCACCCAATCCAAAAAATCTTAGCGAAGGAGCGAGTGTCAATGTTGAAGAAAATTTTTCTGATGGTAACGATTTTGGCCATCCTGGGCCTGATGGCCGCCTGCGGGCCGGCCTCGACGCCGGAGACAGTCACCGTCGTGGAGACGGTCGAGGTAGAAAAAGAGGTGACCGTCGTGGAAACGGTTGAGGTCGAAAAAGAGGTGCAGGTGATTGAGACCGTCGAAGTCGAAAAAGAGGTACAGGTAGCCGGGGCCACCATCCAATTCTGGAGTACGGAAACTCAACCGGCTCGGGCCGAAGCTACGCGAGCTATTTTGGACCGCTTTACGGAGGAAACCGGCATCGGCGTCGAGCTAATCTTGACCGACGAAAACGCTTTACCCTCTTTGACCACGTCAGCCGTGGCTGCCGGTACGCTGCCGGACGTGATCTTTCATCCCATCGACTTCACTATCGGCTGGGCCGAGCAGGGTATTCTGGATCCGGCTGCGGCGACTGCTGTTATCGAAGCCCTGGGGCAAGAGACCTTTGCCGAAGGGCCGCTCAACCTGGTTGACGTCGACGGGGAATTTGCGGCCATCCCCACCGACGGCTGGGGCCAGTTGATCGTTTATCGGGCCGATCTGTTTGAGGCGCAAGGGCTGGAACCGCCGACCACCTTTGAGGCCATCGAAACAGCCGCCGCCGCCCTCCACGATCCCGACAACGATTTCTTTGGCATCACTGCCGCCACGACAGCCGGGGAAGTCTTCACCCAGCAAACCTTCGAGCATTTCGCTCTGGCCAACGGCTGCCGCCTGGTAGACGACTCCGGAATTGTCACGCTGGACACGCCGGAATGTGTCGAGGCGTTCCAATTTTACACCGATTTGATGCGGAACTACAGCCCGCCCGGCGACCAGGATGTGGTCAGCACGCGGGCCACCTACTTCGCCGGTCAGGCCGGGATGATCGTCTGGTCTCCCTTTATTTTGGACGAAATGGCCGGTCTGCGGGACAATGCCTTCCCCGCCTGTCCCGAATGTGAAGATAACCCAGCCTTCCTGGCCGAAAATTCCGGCATCGTGCCCGCTTTTGCCGGACCGAGCGGCGAGCCGGCGCAGTACGGCCAGGTTAGCTATATGGGCGTCACCACCAACGCCGATGTTGAAGCCACGCAACAATTCCTTGAATTTTGGTTCAACGATGCCTATCTGGATTGGCTGTCCGTCTCGGTCGAAGGCAAATTCCCCATGCGCCAGGGCACGCCGGATAACCCGACTCAATTCATCGACGGTTGGAAGGAGCTGGAAACCGGCGTAGATCGCAAAGCGACCCTCGGCTCCATTTATGGCGATGAAATTATCAACACCCTCATCGAAGGGGCCGGTAGCTTCAACCGCTGGGGCTTCACCCGGGGCCAGGGGGCGCTGGTGACCGCCGTCTACGAAGCCCTGCCCGTGCCGCAATACATCCGCGATACCATCGACGAAGTGTACACTGCCGAGGAGGCCGTGGACGAAATTCAGTTCGAGGTCGAAGATTTGCAGGAGGGCCTGGAAGTCGAAGCCGAAGAGTAGAATTTTGTTTCGAGATTGGAGCAGTTTCAGAAACTGCTCCAATCTCTGTTTTGCTTAATCTGGCAAGGAGGTTAAGAAATGAGCGCAACAACCCCGGCCACGTCAACATCGGGGCAAAAATTTGGCTCCCTGGCCCGGAGAGACGCTCGCCTGGCCTATATGCTGGTTCTGCCGACGGTGTTGGTCGTTTTTTTCATCGTCATCTTCCCCTTCTTCTGGAATATTTTTCTGGCCTTCAAGCCGGTGCGCCTGGCCGATTTGGGCACGGCCAATCTGTGGAGTTTCAGCGACCTGACCCTCGACAATTTCGAGCGTATCTTTCGGGGAGTCACCCTGTGGCCGCTCAGCGAATTTACGCTGGGGCGCTTCGGCTCGCTGCTGAGTACGACCCTGATTTACACCTTTGGCAGCACCTTTCTGACCCTGTTTATGGGTCTGGCGGCGGCGCTCCTGGCCCGCGATGCTTTCCCCGGTCGCCAACTTTTCCGGGGCACGCTCCTGTTTCCCTACATCGTGCCGATTGTGGCTGCCGCCTTCATCTGGCGGATGATGCTCAACGCCCAATTTGGCATCGTCAACGAAATCGG
>CAZWZZ010001073.1:0-2480 GCA_964638395.1 uncultured Caldilineaceae bacterium | reverse complement strand
TGAATATTGTTAAAATCACGCTCCTTACATTGTAACACAGATGCCTACCCAGAAAAGAGTACTTAGTTGCTACTTTTGGGACATTAACTTTAAAAATAGATCAAATGGCAGCGACGAACTTGGCATTTATCCGCCAAACCTTCGTCTTTTTTGGGCTTCATGGTACAATAGTCGCCATCGTGAAGTCAAAAATCCGTATGGGCTATGAATCCGACTACCTTTCTCAATCATATCAAAGAACAAAGTTTCTTTCAAGATCAGTTGATCCATATCGAGCGGCTCAGCGCCCGGCGGGCCCGGTATGCCTCGCTGGAACGGCCCCTGCTGCGCCCCCTGGTCGAGGCCATCCGGGCCGGGGGCACGGCCCGCCTCTACAGCCACCAGGCCCAGGCCATCGACGCCGCCCGGGCCGGACAGGATGTGGTGGTGGCCACCGGCACGGCCAGCGGCAAGACGCTCTGCTACAACCTGCCCGTCCTGGAGGCGACCCTGCTCGACCCCCAGGCCAGAGCCTTCTATCTTTTTCCGACCAAAGCCCTGGCCCAGGATCAACTGCGGGCGCTCACAACGCTCGTCGGGCAGTTACAGGCCGCCCTGCCGGAAAATGGTAGCCGTCTGGCTCCGCCCCGTTTCGGCACCTACGACGGCGATACCCCCCAGAACAGCCGGGGGCGGCTACGGCGGGAGGGTAACATCATCCTGACCAACCCCGATATGCTCCACGTCGGCATTTTGCCTAATCATAATCTATGGTCCCAATTTTTGAAAAATTTGCGCTTCGTGGTGATCGACGAGGCCCACATCTATCGGGGTGTCTTCGGCAGCCACGTGGCTGTTCTGCTGCGCCGCCTGCGCCGCCTGTGTGCGCTACACGGCGGCCAGCCCCAATTCATCTGCTGTTCGGCCACCATCGCCAACCCCGGCGAACATATCGAGCGGCTGACCGGCCGCCGTCCGGTCGTCGTCGATGAGGATGGCTCCCCCCAGGCCACCAAGCAGTTTGCCCTGTGGAACCCCCCCTTCGTCGATGTCAAGAAGACGACCCGCCGCAGCCCCAACAGCGAGGCAGCCAACCTCTTCGCCGAGATGACCCGCTGCCAGATCCGCAACATCACCTTCACCAAAGCCCGCGTCGTGGCCGAACTGATCCTCAGCTACGCCCGCCAGGCCCTCGACCGGACCGACCCCCATCTGACGGAGTTGATCGCCTCCTACCGGGCCGGCTACCTGGCCGACCAACGCCGCCAGATCGAGCAATCCCTCTTTCAGGGGGAGTTGATCGGGGTGACCGCCACCTCTGCCCTGGAGTTGGGGGTGGATGTCGGCACGCTGGATGCGACCATCTCCGTCGGCTATCCCGGCACGGTGGCCAGCCTGTGGCAGCAGGCCGGGCGGGCCGGACGCAGCCAGAGCAGCTCGCTGGCCGTGTTGATTGGGCTGGATAATCCGCTCGATCAATATTTTATGCGCCACCCCGACCAACTTTTCGGCCGGCCCCACGAACACGCCCTGATCGACCCCGGCAATATCTACGTCTTGCAGCAACATCTGCCCTGTGCCGCCCACGAACAGCCCCTCTCGGCGGATGATGAGGTCCTGTTCGGCTCCAGTTTCGTCGAGGCGATGGTCTCGCTGGAAGAGGCCGGGGTGTTGGCTTACCAGCCGGATCACGACAAATGGTACTATCTGGGCAAAGATTACCCCGCCCAGGGCTTCAGCATCCGCAGCATCGGCAGCCGGCCCATTGTTCTGGTTGATGGCAGTCGTAAAAAGTTCAAGCGGCTGGAGGAGATGGACGAAGCCTCGGCTATGAGCCGGGTCCATCCGGGGGCCATCTATCTGCACCAGGGGGAAAGCTATCTGGTCAGCGAACTGGATTTGCAGAGGGCACAGGCCACCCTCATCCCGGCCCAGGTCGATTACTACACCCAGCCCAGCGAGCGGAGCGAGATCAACATCGTCAAATCGAGCAAACATCGCCAGATGAAGATGGCCACCGTTTTCTGGGGCACGGTCCGGGTCACCCAGCAGGTGGTCGGCTACCGCCGCGTCCGCCAATTCAGCGAGGCCAACCTGGGCGAAATCCCCCTGGAGATGCCGGCCAACACCTTCGAGACCCGCGCCCTGTGGTGGGATTTGCCCACCGACTGGATTCGCCACCTCGGTCGGCGGGGCTGGGACTTTATGGGCGGCATCCACGCTGTGGAACACGCCGCCATCGGCCTGCTGCCCCTCTTTGCCATGTGTGACCGCTGGGACATCGGCGGCCTCTCCACACCGCTCCACCCCGACACCGAGCGGCCCCAAATCTTCATCTACGACGGCTACCCCGGCGGCGTCGGCATCACCGAGCAGGGCTTTGATCTGCTCCCTGAATTGTGGGAGGCGACGTTGGCGGCCATAAAGGAATGTCTATGCGAAGATGGCTGCCCCAGTTGCATCTACAGCCCCAAATGTGGCAACAACAACGAACCCCTCGA
>CAZWZZ010001072.1:0-2480 GCA_964638395.1 uncultured Caldilineaceae bacterium | reverse complement strand
CAATACCTTTCAAATAAGACGATTCTTCGGAGCTATGTCGCTCGCCACCCCCCCTAGCCCCCCAGCGGGGGGAATCTCGCTTTGTTGCTCCCCCCTTTGGGGGGCTGGGGGGGCTTATTTGAACAGTATTGCTCCTAGCTGTATTGAATTGGCTCGACCCCGGACCTGGAACCCGGTCCGGGGCCTGTAGCAATCGTAGCGCGCTCTTTATGCCAATTCCGAGGAAAGGATGAAGAGGGGCTTCATCTCGAAGCTGCGGTAGTGGGGGCGCAGCCGTTCGGTGTTGTAATGTTGCTGGACGTTGACCAGTTTGGAGGTGCTGGTCACCACCTCAATCGGCACGTTGTCGTAGCGACCATTCTTGAGGACGACCAGCCGGCCGTGGATGTTATTGAGGATCAGGTCCAGAGCCAGGTTACCGTAGGCCATCGGCACAATCGAGTCGATGGCGTCGGGGTTGCCGCAGCGCACCAGGTAGCCCAGCTTCTGGTTGATGACGTTGACCTGGCGACCATTGTTGAACTTCGCAGAGCGTTCTTTTAACTCGGCGGAGACCAGGTCACCGATACCGCCCAGTTTTTTGTGCCCGAAGGCGTCGGCCGCAGCGTCTTGGAAAATCATCTCCCCGCCCTCAAACATGGCCCCCTCAGAGATGAGAACAACGGAGTATTTGCTGGGATGCTTGTCCCGATCTTGGACCAATAACTCTGTCAAATTGTCTATGTTAAACTTATGTTCGGGAATCACGCAGCGATCCGCCGCGCCGGCCATCGTCGGCAGCATCGCCGTAAAGCCGGCATACCGGCCAAAGACCTCCAGCACCAGCAATCGTTCGTGAGAGCCGGCTGACGTCCGCAGATCGTGGGTCAACTCGATTGTCCGGGTGACACAGGTGCTAAAGCCGATGCAGTAATCAGTGCCGGGCACGTCGTTATCCATCGTCTTGGGAATGGCCACCACCTTGAATCCCTCTTGATAGAGGCGGACACCGTAGCTCAAGGTATCGTCACCGCCGATGGGGATTAGATAATCAATGCCCAGCCACTCCAGATTTTTGATGACTTCCGGGGTCAGGTCATTCATCTCCTGGTTATACTCTTCCTTGAGATGATCCGGTACATTGGCTTTGGGCACGTGGCTGGCCCGGGTTCGCGAAGTGTGCAGGAACGTTCCCCCGGTTCGGCCGGCCCGGTTGACAATGTCTTCCGTTAATACCTGATAATTGTGGCTATTATCCGCCTTTTTATCGCGGATGACTTCCAGAATCCCGGCCCAGCCGCGCCGGAGACCAATGACCTGATACCCCTCACGGATGGCGCGAATCGTGACCGCCCGAATGGCCGGGTTCAGCCCCGGTACGTCGCCACCACCGGTCAAAATACCAATAACACCTTTTGTCTTCTTGACGTTTGCCATATGATACACCTTTCTTTGTCAGTAAAGGTTTTATAAAACCGCCTGAGTGTGTACTGTTTGAAACGTTTCCAAGAAATTGACTGTCCAAATATCGTTCCTGACTCTAAGCTCTCGCCTCACCCGGCTCCAATGTGCCGCGTTGCTCTACTGGCTCCAATGCTCTGCGTTACTCTACTGGCTCCAATGCGCCGCGTTGGAGCCACCCTGGGCGCAGCGCGCCCACGGCGGATCACGACGCCGGAGCATCGTGACCGGGGTGGGTGGCGAAAAGCTAATGACAGTAATGATTGACAATATTTTGGGACACTAAAGACTGGGAGCTGTTTCACAATACTACAACTCGTCTACAATGACTAGCCCCCCCATTTTAAGATATTTGGAAGGTTAAATCAAATGAGTGGCTTCAAAATGGGGGCGTCCCAGAATTTAGGCAAAATTTCAAGTCCAGCATCCTGAGTAGGTTGGAGCGTAGCGGAAACCGTATCGAAGGGTGCGGGTAGCCCAAGCCTCCTCCCGTTCACCGCACCCTTCGATACGCCCTGGAAAAGACTCAGGGCTACTCAGGATGCTATCTCCTAAAATTTGGGACGCACCCTATCGAAGCCGTGTCCTGCGACCGTGGGAAGTGTCGAAGGGGGGCGTTTGCGGTCTACGGCGTATCATCCGGCTCTTCCGTGAACATAAACTTGCTAAAAAAGCCCCGATTGTCCGCCACGAGCCGGTAGCCCAGCTCGGTGAACCAGACCAGCGGCGGCCCGCTGAAGGGGCGCACCAGCCAGCGGGGGTAGCCAACGACCTCCAGGATGAACAGCGTGGCCCGCCCGCCCTTGATGATCCGTCCCTCCGCCGTAATGACGTGAACGGCCCGTTTGCAGGCTTCATACAGCGCCGGCGTCATCGGCGGCGCGGGGCACGCCTGGTAGGGGACGGGATAAAATTTCTGTTGGGTATCCTTGCGCCTGACCCAGGCGACTGTTCTCCGTCAGAAGCCTCAGTCGCCGTCCCAGATGAGCCAATGCTGGTCAGGCTGAATGGGTTGGGGGGGTGTTTGTGGTTGTTTCAAG
>CAZWZZ010001071.1:0-2481 GCA_964638395.1 uncultured Caldilineaceae bacterium | reverse complement strand
TTGTTAATGATGCTAATGCGTGAATTTGTGTGCTGAAAGCGTCGGCCAATAGCCGGAGTAGCCGTGATCAAGGCTGAAAAATAATGGCTGGCGAAGTTTTCCACGCGCTCTACCCCCCAACTTAATAGTCGTAACATCCAGCCTGGCAGATAACTTCGGGATAGAAGATCCCGAGGGATATCTTCGTGAATATCATAGATGACTTTTTTACCGAGCAAACGTAACCAGAGTCCTACCGGGATGAGTTCTGAGTCATGGAAATGGTAAAGGTCGGCGTTCAAGCGCAGCGCAACTTGTCCCACCTGCCAGGCAGTTAGTGTCATCCGGGCCAGTCGTCGTCCGGCCGGAGGCACCGCCTTGATTTGGACGCCATCGACCACTTCGTTGTAGCTGTGAGGGGCAACTAAGGTGACTCGACAGCCAGCTTGGACTAGCGACCAACACTCTTTACGAAAGATGCGCGTGTCAAAAGGGGGATGGACAGAAGTTAAATGGACAATATGTTTACGCTTGCCATTCATTGTGAACCCGATACGCTGTGATGTCTGGGGAGTGCGGTCGAGACACTGTCTTTCAGAAATGCTTCGCTGACTTTAACTCCCCAACCCAGAATAAAGGCAAAGATAATCCCTCCAGATAATAACATCGTCTGGAGAGCGGTTAAATTGATGAACAAGAAGCCAAACATCAGAAAGGCGTAAATGGTCAGATTGATGATGGTCTTGGGTTGTCGCAGTAAATAGATCTGCATAGATTGCATTAGAAATCCGGCCAGAACGCCACCAGCCAACACTCCGATCAGGCCAAAGTTGGCATGTAGATCTCCAATAAAGGCGGCGTTTGCGCTGGCCGAGGTTAGCCCCCTTTCCCTAAGCGCTGGATTATCGAATAAAGCGACGTAATTAGTCAGATTGAAAGGGGATTGTCCCTGCAAACGGGCGACAATACTGATAGTAGCGCCATACAAATAATCAAGATAGTGGGGCGTCACTTCAAAATAGGAGTAAAGCTGTCGAGCCGGGTCATCAAATAAGCGAAGAACTATAGCTCTTAGGGCTACCAGGAAACCAACTTGTGGTTGTGATAACAAAATGACGCCTATCGGAAAAGCAAAAATAATGACCACACTCAGAATAAGTTGCGTGACCTTCATTGCTTTTCCAAAATAGAGGTACAAGAACAGGGACAGAGTCAAAAGAATCATTGCCACGGGAGATTTGGCGACCGCAAAAGCGGCATATAAAATCCCGCTGCCTAACGCAGCCAGGAACAAAAAAAACCACTTTAAGCGCCGGGTAACAAGATAGTTACCCAAACCCAACATAATTAAGAAGGGATAACCAATCTGCCTCAACACAGAATAAATATAGATAAACCGGGAACCGGAGAGCTTAAAAGCTGTTTCACGAAGGCTCTGCACTTCTTCATAAGCGCCGACATTGCCAATTAAATAAAATAATGGAATAGTGCCAGCCTCAACGACATACAAAACCGTTAAGCCTAGCGCTCCCAGTAAGAAGATGAGATAAGCTAACACTAAGTGATCGCTTAGAACTCTTTTTTTTACCGGAGCCGCAAAATAACGCTTGATCTCAACCCGCTTAAAGCGAAATATGATATTCGCGCTTAAGATGCCCAGGGGTGCCGTTAGCAAGACACTGATGACGGCCAAGAGATAATTCATCTTAGCCGGACCATCCGGCTTGCCAGCAGCTACATAGAAAGCAGGCACAAAGATCATAACCAGATAAGATAAATACCAGAAACCGGGAATGGTCATTCGCCAGATGGAGAAAATCCGTACTGTCTGCTGCATAAGCCAGAATGAGAGTATGGTTATGGGGAAGGCCATCATGACGAAGATAGAAAATTTAGTCATGAGGGGCAGCGTGCTACTAGCTCCGATGACTGCTAATAAAACAAGCCCCAGTATCAAGAAATTTGATTTTGTTAGGAAATGTTTTTCCACTGAGCTATGTCTCATTTTCTTTTCTGATAACCCGTTTTTCCAATTCCAGCAGCCACCGGACCTGGGCTTTACGGAGAGCTAAAATCAACAAAAGAAATAGAGACCCCTCAATTCCGATCACAACTCCAATTAGCATCAATCCGCTGAATACCTCCACGAGCCACCGTTTTAATAGAAAAGCAACGATAATGAGGCCAATGTTCAGGAACAAAGCGCCACGTAACTGAAGTGAATTGCCCTTAAGTTGATATCTCTGCCATAGATACCGGATGGTCAAAAAGCCTAACACCAAGAAGCCGATGGTTGTGCCTAAGGCCAAGCCTTTCACCTCAAATCCTAGCCCCACGAGGAGTAAAGCGGTTATGAGACTGAAGACAAAAGATATAAAAAGGTTCAGCGTATTAATTGCTTTCTTTTCAACAGCATTCACAATGGAACGGAGTAAGACATAGGCCAGATAAGGAATGAGGGCCAACAGAATAATCCGCATCAGTGGAATAGCCCCGCCATAT
>CAZWZZ010001070.1:0-2488 GCA_964638395.1 uncultured Caldilineaceae bacterium | reverse complement strand
GAGGTTGATTATGACCGACGTTCTTTTTGGACAATCCTATTACTTGCGCTTCGATCCGAAACTGTGGGAGGGCATGCAGCCCTACCCGCCGTTGGGCTGTCTGTACGCCACGGCCTACATCCGGGATAAGGGGTATGATGTCGCCCTGTTCGATGCCATGCTGGCCGAGTCGGAGGCGGCCTGGGAAGCGGCGCTCGATGAGCATCAGCCGACCTATGCCGTTTTGTATGAGGACAGTTTCAACTACCTCAGCAAAATGTGTCTGCTGCGGATGCGGGAGGCGGCCTTCAATATGGCCGAGGCGGCCAAAGCGCGGGGCTGCACCGTCATCATCTCCGGCTCCGACGCCACCGACCACGCCGAAAAATATTTTGCTCACGGGGCCGATTTCATCCTCGTCGGCGAGGGGGAAATCACCCTGGGCGAGCTGCTCGATTATCTGTCCGGGGCCGCAGACAGGCCGCAGTCGCTCGACTCAATCTTGGGTCTGTCCTGGCCGGATGAGAAGGCTGAGAAGATTATCCGCACGATGGAGCGCCCCTTCGAGCGGGACCTGGATCGCTTCCCCTTCCCGGCCTGGGATTTGGTCGATATCGACCGGTACAAAAATATCTGGTATGAACGACACGGCTACTACTCGATGAATATGGTCACCACGCGGGGCTGCCCCTACCGCTGCAATTGGTGCGCCAAGCCCATCTACGGCCGGCGCTACAACAGCCGCAGCCCAGAAAACGTCGTGGCCGAGCTAAAGTGGCTCAAGGATAACTTTCAGCCGGATCATATCTGGTTTGCCGATGATATTTTTGGTCTCAAGCCGGGCTGGATCGAAAAATTTAGCCGCCTGGCCATCGAGCAGGAAGCCCTCGTGCCCTTCAAATGTTTGCAACGGGTCGATCTCATCACCGACAAAATCGCCCAGGCGTTGCGGGATGCCCGCTGCAAAACGGTCTGGGTCGGAGCCGAGTCGGGGTCGCAGAAGATTTTGGACGGGATGGACAAGGACACCCGCGTCGAAGATATCTACACCGCCGCCGAACGGCTGCACGAAGTCGGCGTCGAAATCTGCTTCTTCCTGCAATTCGGCTACCCCGGCGAAGAATGGGAGGACATCGAGCAGACCTTGCAGATGGTCCGGGAGTGTCAGCCGGACGACATTGGTATCTCCGTCTCTTACCCGCTGCCGGGCACGAAATTTTACGAGAACGTCAAGCTGGAGCTGGGCGACAAGACCAACTGGGTCGATTCGGACGATCTGGCCATGCTCTACCGGGGGCCGTTCATCGAGGATTTCTACCGCGTCCTCCATCACCGGGTCCATCAGGAATTTCGGGCCAGAAAAGCGTGGACCAGCCTGACCAACGCCATGAAACAACCGGCCAGCCTGCGCCCCAAACACGCTCGTCAGGCCGTCTCCATTCCGCTCAACCTGGCCCGGCTGGTCAAATCGACCAATAAGCTGAAAAAATTAGCCCAGGTTCCCAATGACTCCGTGTCGTTGGAATTGCAGCAATCTATTTAAGGAGATAGGGAGATAGGGAGATGGGGAGATTGAGGACAAAATCTCCTCATCTCTAATCTCCAGAAATTAGAGGTGAACCCATGGATACCAAAGAGGCCCTTCTCTGTTCTAAAATTTGCCGTTTGACCTACGTTGATGAATATAAATTCAAAAATTTTCTACTGACCGCCCGCTTCGAGAACAAAGGGACCGATACGCAGGGGTTGTTTGGCGTGGCTTACGGCGATAATGCGGTGATTGCCTTTCGTGGCTCCGAAGAGACGAACATCGCCGACTGGATCACCGATCTGAAATTCGTCAAGCAGGAGTACCCTTACGCCGGGACGGAAGCCAAAAATATCAAAGTGCATCACGGCTTTATGGACGCCTACCGCTCGGTGCGGGATGCCGTCTTGAAAGAGGCCAAATCGACCAAGTACGAACGGATTATCTTTACCGGGCACAGCCTGGGCGCGGCTTTGGCCAAATTGGCCGCGCTGGATGTCAGCTACAACGTGCCCGGCAAAGCAATCGTTTGTTACACCTTCGGCGCGCCTAAAGTGGGCAATCAAGAATTTGCCAAATCCTACAACAAGCGCGTCCCGAACACCTTCCGGGTGGTCAACGCCGGCGATTACATCAGCGATTTACCGCCGGGGTCTTACGTCCATTGTGGGCAGTTGTGCCAGGTCGGCGAGGCGGTGGATAGCAACCTGTTCGACTTCACGGCCAAGCTCAAGGCGCACATTCCGAATACGTATATCGAAGTGTTGCAGCGGTTGCTGAAAGCAACGTAGACTTTTGCGTTAGGGCTGTGGTATCATACAGTTGATTTGAAAGACGAATTATGAGGGGTGAAGGATGAATATCTTTCAATGCCGGAGATCATCGAACACGCTGATTTTGTGATGCGGTTGGAAAATATGGCCGAGGTATAGAGACATTGGACAAACAAATGGCTACCATGGAATTGACAAGCGAGTATAC
>CAZWZZ010001069.1:0-2489 GCA_964638395.1 uncultured Caldilineaceae bacterium | reverse complement strand
TGATGATGGCGGGGGAGAGGCGGGGAGTGAGTGGTCAGTGATTTTCGTTTGGTGGGCCGAGTATATGCCCTAAATGCCGCAAACATCACGCCGCCAGAGTCGCTAACTGGGGCGGCTTAATCGTAGCCATCGGGATAATTTGGTGGGTGTGAGCGGGGGCGTAACTGGCCAGGGTTAGAAAGTCGGTCAGCGGGGGGCGGCGTAGCATCGTCCATAGTTTATCTTGAGCCTCATCGGGCCACTCCTCCGTCAGCAGTTGGAAATGGGTTTCCCCATATTGAGCGGGCTGGATGAGCCGGGAGATACTGATGAAGCTCAGGCTGAGGGGTTCGTTCGTTTCCCAATCGAAGCGCAGGATGATACTTTCCGTCAGTTCAATAGCACAGGTCGCTTCGGCGGAGCGGAAAATGATTTCCAGCAGATCGCCCCCCTGGTCGTATTCATACCTGACCTGTTCACCAGTTGAGAGGGTTAGGGTTTGTTTTTCCAGTTTCATTACTATTCACCTTTAGCGACGCATCATGATACCCCAAGCGGTCACGATGAAGTTATTGGGAATCATACCACCATCTTCGTTCTGTTCAAAACGGAACACAACAACCACCAAGATACCATTAAACGGGGGGCGCAATGTCTGGCAACGGCGACGGTAGACATACGCCTGGGGGTCTTGGGGTTGTTGTCGCCGTCGCCCCCGACGCACGGTATTCAGCACGTCGTCCAGATGGTCTTGTAGCTCACGATGCTGGGTGACAATATGTTCCCACTGCTCATCCGTTAGATAGATTTCGCGGCCATCACGATCACGAACAAACCACTTACGCATAAGATTTCCGGTGGATGCTTAATTTAGTGCTAACTTATCTGGCCTTGGTTAGTCGGTGGTGACATCGAACAACTGATAATAAGCCAAATTTGTCATTTGAGCAAGACGTTGTATTCTTACACTTCGCCACAACTAGCTCCAATGGTCTGGTTGGAGCAAACCCGCAGCCCACACCCGGCCCGGAGCGCAGAGCGCAGCGGGGTCATAACCGGCGGCGCGGTGAGGGGCAGCGTCGAGAATGACGCTGCGACGGTCGAGGCGGTGGGTTTGATGATGGCGGGGGAGCGGTGGGGTGGGGTGTGAGTGGTAATTTTGGGGGTGGTGTTGAGGTTTTGGCAAAATTTTATGGTAGAAAAGGTTCCTATGTCAAAATCAATCTCCTATCTAAAATTGCTCTGGTGGCTATTCTTTGCTCCTCAACAGTTACGGGCTTACCAACAAAAGTATGGAGAGAATTCTGTATATAGTACGGGAAAATGGGTGGCGAGTATGTTAACTTGGTTGCCCTTTTTTTGGCTTACATCAGCTTTATCATTGGGTACACTGCCCCTTACACAAGATGCTTGGCCTCGTATTACGTATGTAATACTTAGCTTTAGCTTGATTCTAACTTGGTTTATAATTGGTTGGTTCGGTGATCGAGACGAAGATGCCGAACTGACAGCTACATTAACTCTTGTGTTGACAGTTTTTGTGTTAGGGGTTGTCACCTATGGTGTGGCCACTGGCGAAGCGGTGGGTGAGATAAATGGTTCATTATTAGGAATAGCATTGGGAATTTTGTTAAGTTTAGCAGTTATTATTGCAAATACTGTAGGTGGCCCAATAACAAGTTTCACATCTGCTTATGTCATGGTGTTAGTATGGATGTTCGTGACAGAATTCATAGCTTTCGGTGTAGCATTTGTTACTGCATTAGGATTTACGCTCATCATTCGCTCTAGTTGGAGAAAAAGCATAAAAACAGGTCGATCTTCTTGGTTGATACAAACCGTTTTTTTTATATTAGCATTATCTCATTTCTTTATTGTTTGGTTTGCTTTTTTAGGGGGTTGGGCGGTACTCGAAATTGGATGAGATTAATGTGTGACAACAAATAATGAAAATTAAACCCAAACATCTCCCCGAATTTGAGACACTTGATGAAATGGTCGAATTTTTCGACACCCAAGATTTGGGCGACTATATCGACCAAATGCCGGAGGTCGAGTTTGAGGTGGATATCAAGCGGCGAGTCTATACGATCACCCTTGATAGTGACCTGGCTGAGAAACTGACCGAATTTAACTAGCTCCAATGCTCCACGTTGGAGCAAAACCGAACGCTCCGGCGTTCCGGCTGGGGACGCAGAGCGTCCGGGCCGGGTCACGACGCCGGAGCATCGTGACCAATAGGGGCGAGGCCACTCGGAACGGCGGTTGTTTTCCAAACGGATCGCCACACCGAGTGGCCTCGCCCCTACGCTAGATGATTTTTAACCCGAAACAAACGCACCAACCGAGTCACGCCAGAAAATGTGGACTTGTTGTGGTTAGCGCTTTGGCGAGGGCGGATATGTAATTGGTAATTAGTTATTGGGGATTGAATAACCAATTACTAACAACTAATTACCAATTACCGCCCCTCAAGATGCGAAAATTATTAAATACTCATTCCCAAAGGA
>CAZWZZ010001068.1:0-2493 GCA_964638395.1 uncultured Caldilineaceae bacterium | reverse complement strand
CCGTCACCCGCCAGTAGGGCAGGTAGACCAGGAAGGTTTCCCGAATTTTGGCCTCCCTTTTGAGGCTGATCGCTTTTTTGATCCCCGTAAAGAAGCCCCGAACCGTGGCCAGGGCTTGCTCCCGCTCCACCCGGCGAGCCACCTGCCAGCGACGGATACCTCGCTCCCCCTGCACCAGCGACCGCTGCTCGCAGTAGGGGCATTGCACCACCCGCACCCCTTCCGATACGGGCACGACGCCCCGGCAGTTGGGGCAGGTCAAACCTTGCGTTTTGTCAATCTTCTTGTTCATAGATGTTTGTATCGCTTTAGCCAAGTCCGTGACTTGGCGATTCTGGGCTGACAACGCCAGTCGCGGACTGGCTCCGCGCTAACCACGATGGTGCAGAGCTACCACCGGTTACACTTTGGCCGAAATAAAAGCGGCTACCACAAAAATAGGAATAGCCAAGACAACCAGGGCAATCAGGTAGATGATGATGCCAAGGGACAGCCCGCCGCCGTCGCCGAACATATAGCCGCCCACGGGAATCCAGGCGGCGCAGAAATAGAGGACGAAGGCGGCAATGCCGATGGCCAGATAGGGCATCTCCCATTTCGAGGGGAAGATGTTGGCGAAAACGGCACTGGTCGCCCCATCGACGACGGCGGTGTACCGCTCCCCGTCGAAGCTGTATTTGCAGATGTAGATCGGCAAGTGAACCAGCGACACCTCGCTGATGGCTTCCGGCGGAAGACCCTGCTCATCCGTTAGCCATTCCCGCATCGTTTCGTAAGGCACGGTCGGCTCGACGGCCCGGCCATCCAATTCGTAGGGCGCATACGGCTCCAAATCGGCGGCGGGCAGGCTGATCTGTTTCAGCTCGCTGACGGACAGAGCCGCCGCCGGTTGCAGAAAGACCTGCTCTTGCCCATCCCGCTTAACCCGCACCACCCACATCGGAAAATATTCAAACTGGGGCGACTCGATGTCCGCCTTTTTGTCCAAATCCTTGACCGTAGCGTTGCCCCCCATCCAGCGGCGCAGGGCCGCCACAGCCGCCTGCTCCTGCACGGTGACCCGGACGAGGTAATGCAACACCACCTTCGATTTATCGACAAAGTTGGTCGTGTCGCAATATTGGCAGACGACAAACTGGGACCCCGGCTCGACGGGCAGCACGGCGGTGCATTGTTGGCACAAAATTTCGTTGGCGACAGGTGTATTGTTCATAGCCTCTATTGTAGCATAGGGCGGGCGAAAAGATAAGTTTTCACTCCACCAGCGGCGGCCTGGGCATCGTCGCCACCCCGCCAACGACCGGCTTGAAGCGGCCAGCCTCGGTGCGCCAGACGAAGACCTCTGATTTTGTAGCACAAATTGCTAATTTGTGCCGCGAACCGGAACAATTTAGCAAATTGTTTTACATCTGCATAAGTTCTGCTGTGATTTATGCTGAGTATAGGGGACTGTGCCCGGTCAGTTTCGACAAAAGTCTGACCATACCCTAACGACCGTTCGCTTTACCGACCCGGCGGCAACCGAATGGTAAACTCACTCCCCTGCCCCGGTATCCCGGCACTCTCCACACTGATTGTCCCGCCGTGGGCTTCGATGATAGCCCGGGCGATGGCCAGGCCCAGGCCGGTGCCGCCCCGGTTCCGGCTGCGGGCCGGGTCGGCCCGGTAGAAACGGTCGAAGATGTGGGGCAGATGGTCGGGGGGGATGCCCTCGCCGGTATCGGCCACCCACAAGCGCACCGCCTCATTATCACCATCATCATCACTAGCCGCCGCCCCGAGGGTGATGCTCCCGCCGCTTGGGGTGTGGCGCAGAGCATTGGCCAACAGATTTTGGAGAACCTGTTGCAACCGGGCGGCATCGACCGTGACCGGGGGCAGCGGCGACGAAATCTCGGTGTGGAGTGTCACCCCTTCGGCCTCGGCGCTGGGCAGAAAAATGTCGGCGGTGTCGGCGATGAGACGGGCAAGGTCGGTGGCTTGCCGGTTGAGGGGCAGTTGGTTGGCTTCGGCCTGGGCCAGTTCGTGCAGGTCGTTGACCAGGCGGCTCAACAGCCGGGTCTGCTCGTAGAGGCGGGCGATTTCGGCCTGTTCCAGGGGGTAGACCTCATCCAGAATGGCCCGCAGATTACCCTGCACCACCGACAGCGGCGTGCGGAGTTCGTGGGCGATGTCGGCCAGCAGGTTGCGGCGCAACGTTTCGGCCTGCTCCAGATCGGCGGCCATATCATTGAAGGCGCGGGCCACTTCGACCATCTCGGCGCTGCCCTTCTCTTCGACCCGGCGGCTGAGATCGCGGGCACCAATAGCCCGGGCGGCCTCGGCCAGGCGGTTGAGCGGCGCGGTCAGGGTGCGGCTCATCAAAATGCCAAAGATGACGCCCCCCCCACCGGCCACCGCGGCCACCGTCAACAGCGTCCGGCCCAGAAATTCAACAAAGCCAGGCCCGTCATCATCAGGAGGCGGGCGGGGGGGCGTGGACACCCCCAAATA
>CAZWZZ010001067.1:0-2494 GCA_964638395.1 uncultured Caldilineaceae bacterium | reverse complement strand
TAAGGAAAAACCTATGACAACCTTAACCGTTACCCACCCCACCGGCAGCTATCCCATTTACCTGGTCGAAGGCGCTCTGGCCGAGACGGGCGTTCGCCTGGCCGAATTGGGCCACGCCGGGCGCTGCGGCGTCGTCACCAACGAGGTCGTCGGCCCGCACCACGCCGAGCCGCTGCTGGCCGGGTTGCGCCGGGCCAACTTCGCGCCAACGTTGATCCACATCCCGGACGGGGAGCAGTTCAAGACGCTCGACACCGTGGCCCGGCTGTATGATGAGTTCATTCTGGCCAAGCTGGACCGGCGCAGCCCCATCATCGCTCTGGGCGGCGGGGTGTTGGGGGATACGGTCGGTTTTGCCGCCGCCTCCTTTTTGCGGGGCGTGCCCTTCGTGCAGATTCCGACGACGCTGCTGGCGATGGTTGATGCCAGCGTCGGCGGCAAAACGGGCGTCGATCTGCCGCAGGGCAAGAATCTGGTCGGGGCTTTCAAACAGCCGGAGATGGTGGTCGTCGATCCGCAGGTGTTGGCCACCCTGCCCGCCCCGGAATTTCGGGCGGGCTTGGCAGAAGTGGTCAAACACGGTATCATTAAAGATGTTGCGTTGTTCGAAGCGCTGGAGCAGGGCGAGGTGGACCAACCCTGGATGCTGGAGCGGGCCATCCGGGTCAAAATTGAGGTTGTGCAGGAAGACCCCTTTGAGCAGGGCCGGCGGGCGGTTCTCAATCTGGGCCACACCTTCGCCCACGCCTTCGAGCGGCTGGCCCGTTTCGAGATGCGCCACGGTGAGGCGGTGGCCATCGGCCTGGTTTGCGCGGCTCGGTTGGCAGTCCATTTGGGCTATTGCGCTGATGAGACATTGGAACGTACCATAACCTTGTTAACAATCTTACAGTTACCCACCGAGACGCCAGCCTATTCGCCAGATGAAATCTGGGCAGCGATGGCGACCGATAAAAAGCGGCAGGGCAATTCCCTACGCTTCATTTTGCCCCGGGCGCTCGGCGATGTCGATATTTTCCCGGATGTCCCCGAAGCTGCCGTTAAGGCTATCCTAGAAAGACATTGATGGAACCCATCCACAAACCAACTCTCCTCCTTGACAAAGAGCGAGCCATCCAAAACATCAAAAAAATGGCCACGCACGCGGCAGTCAGTGGCGTGCGCTTTCGGCCCCATTTCAAGACCCACCAGGCAGCCATCATTGGCGACTGGTTCCGGGCCGAGGGGGTCAAAGCCATCACCGTGTCGTCGGTGGGCATGGCCCGCTACTTTGCCGACCACGGCTGGCAGGACATCACCATCGCCTTTCCGGTCAACATCCTGGAAATCGAGGCCATCAACCAGTTGGCCGCCGAGATCAACCTGGGCCTGCTGGTCGAGGCGGAGGAAACGGTGGGTTTTCTGGCCCGGCATCTGACCCACCCGGTCGAAGCCTGGATCAAGGTGGATATCGGCTACAATCGCACCGGCATCCGCTGGTCCAATTTCGATCAATTGGGCGCGCTGGCCGGGCAAATTCAGGCCGCCCGGCATCTGTCGCTGCGGGGGGTGTTGACCCACGCCGGGCAGACCTACGGGGCCAGATCGCGGCGCGAAATTGGGGCCATTTATAAAGAGATGGTCACCCGGTTGCAGATCATCCGGGAGAAATGTGTGACGGTCGGCCTGGGACAGATCGAACTGTCCGTGGGCGACACGCCCAGTTGCAGCGTCGTCGATGATCTGAGCGACGTGGATGAGATCAGGCCGGGCAATTTCGTCTTTTATGACGTGATGCAGTTGCAAATCGGCTCCTGCCGTGAGGATGAGATCGCGGTCGGGCTGGCCTGTCCGGTGGTGGCCAAACATGCCCGCACCAACAAGCTGGTGATTTATGGCGGAGCCGTTCATCTCTCCAAAGAGTTCATTCTGGATGACAAAGAACGGCCCATTTTTGGCTACGTCGCGCTGCCGGACCCGTCGGATCAGTCGGACAAGTCAGATGAAAAGGGCTGGGGGCGGCATCTGGTCAAGACCTACGTCTCTAGCTTGAGCCAGGAACACGGCCTGATCCACACCAATTCGGTGACGATGGGCCGGGTCAACATCGGCGACCTCGTCATTATTTTGCCGGTTCACTCCTGCCTGACGGCCAACTTGATGCGTCGATACCAAACCCTTGAGGGGCAGATCATCCCCACAGGAGATTTTCTGTGAGATTTTCTATGAAATTTTCCGGGAAGCCGGAAACAGTTCTCCACGAGGAGAGGATTTTTGAGGGAACCCAGTTCGGGGTCAGCCTACGCCAGGTGGCGCTAACCAACGGCGACCAGGTCCGGCGCGAGGTGGTCCTCAACAAAGGGGCCGTGGTCATCGTCCCTCTGACCGACCAGAATGAAGTGCGGCTCATCCGGCAATACCGGGCCGGGCCGCAGACGTGGGTCATCGAACTCCCGGCCGGGGGCTTAGAAGTGGGCGAAAATCCCGACGAGGCCGCTCCCCGCGAACTGCTGGA
>CAZWZZ010001066.1:0-2499 GCA_964638395.1 uncultured Caldilineaceae bacterium | reverse complement strand
CAGCCATTATAGTCCAGCTTGAACGTCCCGTAAAGAGTTTCAGTAGATTCAATTTTCGAGGAGTCCGACAGTCCCCAGCGGGACGACACCGAAGATGAAAATTTTGTAGGACAAACTTAAGTTTGTCCTACAAGCTCTTTTTTTAGGAGAGGCCGCATCCTCAGATGTGGCTCCGTTCGGCATCTGAGGATGCCTCACTTCCCAAATTTGGATGTACTGAGTTTAGCCTATCAAGTTTAAAGATTCGTGAAGCCAGGTCACGATTTCAAAAAGGCGGTACCTCAGGTACCGCCTTTTCAAACCGATTTTATTCACTCAATCGCTGCTGAATGAGCGTGAGCCTTACGCCTCGCTAAATTCACCTTCGACCACGTTCTCGTCGTCGGGGCGCTGCTTCTTGTCAGAGCCATTGCCGTTGGTCGAGCTGTTCGCGCCGGGGGCTTGACCGGCTCCCTGCGCTTGCTGCTGTTGATAAGCGGCCTGACCGATTTGCATGAGCGCCTGTTGCAGGGCTTCGCTGCTGCTGACGATGCGGGCTTTGTCATCGCTTTCGAGGGCTTTCTTGACATCCTCGATCTTACTTTCGACCTCAGCCTTAATCGTGCTGTCAACATTCTCACCGGCATCACGCACGGCTTTCTCCGCCTGATAGACCAGGTTATCGGCCATATTGCGGGCCTCGATTAGCGCCTTGCGCTCCTGGTCCGCTTCGGCGTGCGTTTCCGCTTCTTGCACCATCCGGTCGATGTCGGTGTCGTTCAGGTTAGTGCTGGCGGTAATCGTAATCTTCTGTTCCTTACCGGTCGCCTTATCCTGAGCCGTGACGTGCAGAATACCGTTGGCGTCGATGTCGAAGGTCACTTCGATCTGCGGAATACCCCGTGGGGCGGGCGGAATACCTTCCAGCCGGAAGCGGCCCAGGGTCATATTGTCTCCGGCCATCGAGCGTTCCCCTTGCAGCACGTGGATGTCAACCGCTGTCTGGCTATCTTCCGCCGTGCTGAAAACTTCGCTCTTGCGGGTGGGAATGGTCGTGTTCCGTTCGATCAGCTTGGTCATCACGCCACCCATCGTTTCCACACCGAGGCTCAGCGGCGTCACGTCGAGCAGGAGAACATCTTTGACATCGCCGGCCAAAACGCCACCCTGAATAGCCGCCCCGATAGCGACGACCTCATCCGGGTTGACCCCTTTGTGAGGGTCTTTGCCGCCGGTCAACTTCTTGACCAACTCCTGCACCATCGGCATCCGGGTCGAACCGCCAACCAGCACCACTTCGTCGATCTCGCTGGGGGACAGTTTGGCATCTTTGATGGCCAACTCAAACGGCGTTTTCAGCCGCTCGACCAGGTCGTTGGTGATTTGCTCTAGCTTGCTGCGGGTCAGCTTCATTTGTAAATGCTTCGGCCCGCTGGCGTCGGCGGTAACGAAGGGCAGGTTGATTTCCGTCTCCATCACCGTCGAGAGTTCGATTTTGGCCTTCTCCGCCGTCTCTTTGAGCCGCTGGAGGGCCTGCTTGTCCTGGCTGAGGTCGATACCTTGCTCTTTCTTGAACTCGGCTACGATCCAATCAACGACCCGCTGGTCCCAATCGTCACCACCCAGTTGGGTGTCCCCATTGGTGGCCCGCACTTCGATGACGCCGTCCCCCACTTCGAGAATGCTGACGTCGAACGTCCCCCCGCCCAGGTCGAAGACAAGAATGGTTTCATGCTCTTTCTTGTCGAGACCGTAGGCCAGAGCCGCCGCCGTCGGCTCGTTGATGATGCGCCGCACATTCAGCCCGGCAATCTTACCGGCATCTTTGGTCGCCTGGCGCTGGCTGTCGTTGAAGTAGGCCGGCACGGTGATGACCGCTTCGGTCACCGTCTCGCCCAGGTAGGCTTCGGCATCCGTTTTCAGCTTTTGCAAAATCATCGCCGACATTTCCTGGGGCGTGTAAGTCTTGTTGGTGACCGGAACCTGAACGCGGGCATCGCCGCTGGCCCCTTTGGTCACCTTGTACGAGAGCATCTCCCGCTCTGTACTGGTTTCATCAAACGTGTGGCCAATCAACCGCTTAATCGAGTAGATGGTGTTGTCGGCATTGGTCACCGCCTGGCGTTTAGCCGTTTGGCCAACCAGACGCTCCTGGTTTTTATTAAAGGCCACCACACTGGGCGTGGTTCGGCCCCCTTCGGCGTTTGGAATAACCACCGGATCGCCGCCTTCCATCACGGCGACGACACTGTTCGTTGTTCCCAAATCAATTCCGATAATCTTAGACATAGTTACTTTCCTCCTGGAATTAGTTCTTCAAACTGTCCGCAGACAGTCACTATTTTCAATCGAGTTGGCTATATCATAAAGAAAGAGTGTTAGAATTGTAATAGAGGAGTGTTAGAAGAACGCTAGAGGCGGAAAGTCGGGGTCAATTCCGGCAAAAATCGGCCAAAAAACCGGATGCCTGATGGTTTGAATAGACATACCCTCGTCGAATAAATTGCCTCGATTACACCT
>CAZWZZ010001065.1:0-2500 GCA_964638395.1 uncultured Caldilineaceae bacterium | reverse complement strand
ATTTTGTAATTTTTCAGCAAACGACAGCGGCATAGAGGATATCCTTTCGAGATGACCTATTTCGATGAAGTTCGTTTTGTCAACCACAGGCCCAATCCGGTTAGCGTAACCAGAGCCAGCCCGATGACCGGCAGCCAACCTGATGGCGCAGCGGTGAACCCCGTTTCCGGCAGCAGCGCGACCGGCAGCGCGGGCTGCTCACCGCCGGGGGCCGTCGGTGTACCGTCCGGTGGTGGGGCAAACCCACTGGCTGACTCACCCGGCAGGCGAGTCGGGGTCGAAGTGGGCACGGCGGTGGGCGGTGTGTCATCATCATCGTCGTCATCATCATCGCCACTGCCGCTGCCTTCATCTCCTGTGGCGGGGGTGGCTGAAGGTGAGGGTGAGGGGGTCGGGGTCGGGGTCGGGGTTGGGAAACTGATCGTCGCTGTGTCGGTGATGGGAGGCAGGGTATTGCCCAGACTGTCCTCGACACCGCTAACGCCGGCACTGTTGGTGGTATTGGTCACGCCGGCCGGCAGCGGGTCGGCCACGGTGTAGGTAACGGTCAGTGGGAGCGTCGCGCCGGGCAAGAAGGGCGTGGCCGGATCAACCAGGCTGTTCCAGACAGTCTGCCCCGGCTGATTACTATCGGGCGCGGGATTGCTGCTGGCAAAAGTCAAATGAGCCGGGTCGTAGCTGTCGGTCAAGGTGAGCCGGGTGAGGGACAGATTGCCGGTGTTGGTGATGGTCAGACCGAAGATGGCTGTTTCGCCCAGCCCACTCTGCCCATCAGCCGGGCTAATCAGCCGTTTGGCGAAGTCGTAGCTGGCGGCCAGGGGCGGCACCTGGACCGTCGTTTGGGCCGACCGGCTCGGCAGCGGGCTACCGTCGGCTCCCTCCGCGCCCTCGACGCTGGCGGTGTTTGATAAGGTGGTGGTATCAGCCGGAACGTTGTCCACCCTGGCGGTCACCGTCACCGAAATGACGTCATCGGGGTTCAAAGGACCAAAGAATGTGGTCAAATCGGCCCAGGTTATCACCCCTGAACTGGTGATCGTTTGGGTCGGCGTGGCGCTGACGAAGGTCAATTGGGCTTCATCGAAAGAGTCCCGCAGCGGCATGGTAGTGATCGAGATGTTGCCGGTGCTGGTGATGGTGATGCCGTAGGTGATGACATCGCCCCGATTGGCCTGGCCCGTGGCCGGGTCGATGAGCCGTTTGTCCAGCTCGTAAGCGGCCACTTTGATGGGCACGCCGACCGTGCCGGAAGCGGGTGGTAAATTAGGAGTGCTGGCCGTGGCGGTATTGGCCACGCTATCGACACCCGCATTGATGGTCACATCAAAAGTGGCTGTGATCGATCCCAGAGCGCCCAAGACCACGTCAACCCCCGTTTCCAATGGCAAAGCCCCGCCGCCGCCATCCGCCACGGGATTGCCGCCGACAGTAGTGGAGTTGGGGACGTAGGTGGTCGACGGGGGCGGGTTGTCGGTGATCGTGACCGGGTTCAGGACGGTCCGCGAGTTGTTAGCCACAAATATCTCGAAGCGCACCGTATCACCCCAGGTGGGCGTGCCGGTTCCATCGGCATCATTAACCAATTCCAACGATTTTTGCAGGGTCAGGGCCGGTAGAGGGACGATGGCCGTGCCGACATCGATGGCGGGGGTCCCTGCCGGTACGCTGGGATCACTATCCTGGCCCCAGACGGCTACAAAGGGCGTGCCATCTTCGGTGTAGAAATAGGCCCCGGTCAGATCGAAGTCGGGATCGTCAACGACGGGCACTTCGGTCAGAGGGTCAATGTTATAATCAAAATCCGGCGTGCCGTCATTATCAAAATCGGCCCTGACGGTCGTTGTGACCAGAGCGGAGAGGTAGAGGCGTGAAAAAAAGTTGCTGGGCGGATCGGTGTTGTTACCCGGCCCCCAGCCAACCAGTTTTTGGGTGGTCAAATTGGCGGTCGGGATCAGGGCATAGCCCCAATCACGATCACCGCCGGGGTCCAGAGCCGCTACGCCGTAGAAATCACCATCATTTGAAGTAAATTGAACGCCGGTGGTCCCGGGAGGGACGTACTGCACCGTAGTCCGGGGCGGGACGACAATCGGGAAATCTGCTGCGATGGAGGTTGTGGCCGTGACCGTAATTGGATTGGCATCGTCAGGATTGTAGAGCCAAAAGTCACCATCAGAGGACCGGGGGGCGACATAATCATCGGTCCACTGGCCGGTTGGCAGGAGCGAGTAGGCTCTGGCTTCCCAATCCGTGGGGGGGTCGCTGGTAAAAAGATGAACCTGAATCGGCCCCGAGGCCTGGATACGGCCCCCACTGTTGGTTGTGCCGGTGATCTGGGTAAATTGCTCCCCTTCATTCAGCACCACGGAATCTTCGAAAGTGCCGTCGGCATCGAGGTCGAGGTCGACCTTGTTGTAATCCAGGGCCTCCAGTACTTAGACCAGTACAACGTCTGTCTCATATACAAAAAACAGAGACCAATACACCCTAATAGATCACG
>CAZWZZ010001064.1:0-2501 GCA_964638395.1 uncultured Caldilineaceae bacterium | reverse complement strand
GCGTAATGCTCGCTATATCGTCAAATTTTTACGTTTTACGCAATACGTTTTACATTGGTTGTTTTTCTAGTGTCAATCTAACATCTCAAGTTTCTGAACCACGCCAATGAAACTTAATCTTTAGGAGACAGATGATGGAAAAGGTTTATCAATCAATCGGCGTTGATGGCTTACAAATCCCGATAGCTCTTATGCGCCAATACGGTTTAACACAAGGGTCTGGGGTGCTGTTGGAGTTCCATGCAGACGGCATTCGTATCATTCCCGCTCGGCCTGAGCAAACGGCCATTGAAAACCGTGCCCTGCGTTACCTGCTAACAACCGTGGGTGATGCGGCTACGGTGCAGGTAGAGCCGCTTCCTGACGAAACCGGGTGGCGGGCAGCCGTCTATGGGGAGGGATTGACTGAGCCGGCCGGTGAGCTAATTTATTCGGCGGAAGGGGTTTTGGTTCCTGACCGTTCAACCTCACCCGCTGAAATTC
Organism: uncultured Caldilineaceae bacterium; assembly: GCA_964638395.1. Lineage (GTDB taxonomy): Bacteria > Chloroflexota > Anaerolineae > 4572-78 > J111 > CAZWZZ01. Next base: position 2,018 of record CAZWZZ010001064.1, on the reverse strand, counting down.
GTCGAGCCATAAGTGACGTATCCAAACCATGAAGCTACCGCTGTTTCGCCAAGAGCAAGCGCACACCTGTCTCCCCGCCTGTCTGCGGATTATCCTGGCTTATCGCGGCAGACAGCATACGGAAGCGGAACTGGCTCAAGTTTGTGGAAGTGTGCCAATCTGGGGTACACTCCCTGCCGAGGCTGTGGATGGTTTGAAACGCTTGGGTTACCAGGCGTTATGGTTTGAAAATGCCACTTTAGAGCGATTGCTTGAATTACTCCGGCAAGATTGGCCGGTTATTGTCTTTTTGCGGGCCGCCGATTTGCCCCACGGTCAAGCCGGTCTACACGCCGTTGTGGTTGGCAGAATAGAAACCGAGCAGGTTATTTTTGTAGACCCGGCCTTGGGGGTGGAAGCACACCTTGATTTGAGTAGTTTCATCCGAGCCTGGTCGGCTTTGGGTAATCAAGGTATGGTCGTGTGGTTGCCATCATCGGATGAAGAAAATGAAACCCATTCTGACTAACCACAAGGTCAGTTGTGACATACATTTCAGACTAAAATTTCAAAATTAGGAAAATATCAATGAAAGTACCTATTAGTTGGCTTAAAGAATTTGTAGACATCACCATGCCCATCGACGAGTTGGCCGAGCGGCTGACCCTGGCCGGGCTGGAAGTTGGTTCAATACAGTACATCGGTCTGGAGGGGGCCGACCTGGTCTGGGACCCGGAGAAGCTGGTCCTCGGCCACATCCTCAAGGTGGAGCAGCACCCCAACGCCGACCGGTTGGTGCTGGCCACGGTAGACATCGGCGCGGCGGAGCCAGAAACGGTCGTCACCGGGGCACCCAATCTGTTCGAGTATGTCGGGCGGGGGGACATCAGCGAGTTAGGGCTGAAATCCCCCTTTGTCATGGAAGGGGCCACGGTCTATGACGGCCACGCCAAAGAGCCGGGCAAAACGATGACCCTCAAAGGGCGAGAAATTCGGGGCATTATGAACCGCCATATGCTCTGCTCGGAGAAGGAGCTGGGCCTGAGTGATGAACACGAAGGCATCATCATCGACCGCACCGAATTTTCCCCGCCGGGCACACCCCTCGTTGATCTGTGGGGGGATGCCGTGCTGGACATCGACCTGACGCCGAATATCATTCGCTGCGCCTCCATTCTGGGTGTGGCCCGCGAGGTGGCCGCTTTGACCGGCCAAAAATTGCGTTATCCTGATACCTCCCTGGCCCTGAGCGGCGAACCGGCGGCGGGACGACTGATCTTGGAGACTACCGAGCCGGAACTGAACCCCCGTTTCGTGGCCGTTTTGATCGAAAACATCACCATCGGCCAGTCGCCCTACTGGATGCAGCGCCGGCTGCGGCTGGCCGGGATGCGCCCCATCAACAACATCGTCGATGTCAGCAACTACGTTATGTTAGAGATGGGCCAACCCAACCACGCCTTCGATTGGGACGTGCTGCGTCGTCGGGCGGATGAATACAATCCCTCTAGCCCCCCCGCGCCCCCACAGGGGGAAGAAGGAACAAAAATATCCCCCGCTGTGGGGTCAGGGGGGCAGCCAGGTCCAGTCAAGATCATCACCCGCCTGGCCGAACCGGGCGAAACGGTGCTGACTCTGGATGACAAAACCCACAAAATGCCCGACTTCGCCATTCTGGTGACCGATCCCAAAAGCAACCTCAGCATCGGCGGCATTATGGGCGGCAACGAGAGCGAGGTCAGCGAGGAGAGCCAAAACATCCTGCTCGAAGCGGCGGCCTGGAACTTCATCAACATTCGGCGCACCAGCCAGGCTCTCAACATCTACTCCGAGGCGGCCTACCGCTTCAGCCGGGGGGTGCATCCCTCGCTGGCGATGTTCGGGGCGCTGCGGGGAGCCAAATTGATGGCCGACCTGGCCGGGGGGACGATCATCGGCGATGTGTTGGATTACTACCCCAACCCGCCGGAGGCAGTCGTCGTCGATCTGCCCCAAGCCGAAGTGACCCGGCTGCTGGGTATCGAACTGAGCCTGGCCGA
>CAZWZZ010001063.1:0-2502 GCA_964638395.1 uncultured Caldilineaceae bacterium | reverse complement strand
TCAGGGCTTCATCAAAACGGCCCTGCGCCTGGGCGATGTCGGCCAACCCCAACTGGGCCAGAGCGTCATCCGGCTGCGCGGCCAGAGCCTCTTGATAATATTGCTCAGCCTCATTCCATTGGTGGGCCGCCAGGGCCGCGTTCCCCCGCAGAGTCAGTAGACTGCAGCATCCTGAGTAAACCGAAGAATGAGGTTGTATCGAAGCCGTGTCCTGAGCTTGTCGAAGGGGGTGTGATTGCGGTCTACTGAGGCTGGCCGTCTCGGTCGGCAACGATTTGACAGCATACAGGCTGTAGGAGAGATCATCCCCAACCCACTCGAACCAGACCGGAGCCAGCCGCAGTTGGGCATCCATATCGCTGCCGCCGGGCACAATCACATAGCCGACGTCGTAGCGGCGGAGAATCTCGACCGTCTCCGGGGTCAGATGGGCGGCCCGGAAAAAGGTCTCCTGGTCGATGAGCCGTTGGAGGGCGCTCCGCTGTTGGTCGGCGGGGAAGACCTCGCTGGTAGTCGGTACGCGATGGGCGACCACCCCGGCCTGGGCCACGTAAGCGGGCAGGGTGACGCTCAACAGGGGGTCGGCCAGGACCATCGCTGGCCCCTCGCGGCGGGTGACGTTGTCCAGGTGGGTCAACAGCCGTTCCGGGACCGGGTAGGCGACGGGCGCACCGGAGCGGGTTCGCAAATCGTGCAGGTTGCGGCTCACCAACGGCGTCAGCAGCAGCCCGCCCAGAATGACCAGCGTCAGGGGGGCGTAGGCGACGAAATACCGCGCCAGACGGTCGAACCGGGCCGGGCGCATGCGGCGTTTCAGCAGCCAGGTCATCACCATTTCCACGCCCCCGGCCAGCCGGGCCAGGGCCAGGACGATGATGAGGGCGTAGGGCAGCAGCCAGACAAAGCGCCACAAAATCCAGGGCATGACCAGAGAGCCGATGAGGGGCGTGAGGAGGGGGTTGAACATCACCAGCAGCATGGCCAGGCTGACGCTGAGGGCGAATTGGGCGGCCAGGCTGGCCCGCAGCCGCCACAGCAGCAGCGGCAGGAGGAGCAGGGCCAGCAAATAGGGCGGCTCCATCAATAGATTGGGGTCGGAGATGTAGCGGTCGAGGTCGAACATCAGCAGCCGTTGGCGCTCCATGTTGACGGCGAAGCGCCAGATGAGGAAGGGGTTGGTCGGACTGTCGGCCTGCACCGCGTCGAGCTGGCTCAAGGCCGGGAGCGGGCCGTGGAGGTCGATGACCGGTAGCTCGACGAAGGGCAGGACGGATGTCAGTTTTTGGCCGGTGGGCCAGCCCTCGAAGCTGCGGGGGTAGGAGGGGGCCAGGGGCGCTTCGCTGCGGGAAAGGGTGAGCTGGACGAGGGGCAGCAGCATCACCAAGAACACCAACCCGGCCAGGCTGCTCACTCGCCACCAACTCGACCGTTGGCGTAGGTTCAGCAGCAGGTGCAACCCGCCAAACGCGGTCAGGGCCAGGGCTTGCATAGCGGCGATGAGGGGGTGGATGGCGGAGACGGCGATGGTGACCACGGCGGCGGCCCACCAGGTGGCGGGTCGGCCTTCCCGCAGGTAGCGCATGGCCAGGGCAAAGACGACCGGCAGCATCATCGTCGGCACCATAAATTTGTCGGCGCTGGTCCGCTCGAAGAAGAAGAGGCTGACGTTGTCGCCCCGCAGGAAGGGGGCGGCGATGTAGATTAACAGTTGCAGGGCGGCGACCCACAGCCCAAAGCGGCGGCTGCCCCCCCCGGCAGCTTTGCCGAGCGTGTAGCTGGCCAGAATAATCCACAGGGCCAGCATGGGTCGGGAGGCGACGGCGGTCAGGGTGTTGGCGTCGAAATGGCCCAGATAGCTCCACAGGTAGGCCATCGGCAGGGATTGGTTGAAGACCATCCGCACGCCCGGCCCCAGGTCGGTGCCGAAGATGGGTTCGGTGGCGTTGAGGGGCAGCCCGGCCAGGGCATCGGCCACAAAGGCGTTGACGGCGTAGGCGTCCCCGTCGATTTTGGGCTGGGTCAGCAGGGGCGTTATATAAAGGAAAGCGGCGGCGATGAGCAGGGCCAGGAGGATTTCGTCGAGCGTCCAGGGGGTGGGGGCCAGCCGTTGGGCGCTGCGGGTCAGGCGGGCACGCAGCCGCAGGCCGAGGCCGTGGAATATCCAGGTGGAGATGACCAGGGCGGCGACGACCAGCCAGCCGAGGGTTAGCTCGATGATAGTTAGATGCAGGAGAAGGGCCACACTGCCGGGCAGGGCCAGCAGAGCCACGCTACAGGGAAAGGCCAGGGCCAGCCGCTCCAGGGTGTCCAGGTTCAAGCGCCAGGTGATGATGTCGGCCAGGAAGTAGCCGGGCGCTACCAGCAGGGCTATGAAGGTCAGCCAACTGGCCAGTTGAATCTCGACGACGGCGGGCAGGCCGAAGATGACGGCCAGCCAGATGATGATTAGCCCCCCGGCCAGCAGATGGCGCGGCCAACCCGGTCGCAGCCAGGCCCGCCCCA
>CAZWZZ010001062.1:0-2506 GCA_964638395.1 uncultured Caldilineaceae bacterium | reverse complement strand
GCGATGCGTCATAATTATTGCCTCGATTGTTGAGTAGCAAAAAATGTCACCCCCAAACACCATCCTCGGCGAGCGGCGGAGCTACGCGGATGTGGCCGATACGCACGACCATCCCTTTGCCCAACTGATTCTGCCGCTGAGCGGGACCCTCTTTATCGAAACCGCCCGGCACCGCCTGGCGGTCGATACCGCCCGCCTCTTTTTTCTGCCGCCCCATTGTTTACACACCTTCTACGCCAACGACACTAACCAATTCCTGGTCCTCGATGTGCCGCCCCAGGCCATCCCCACCCCCGACCGGCAGAGGCTCGACGGCGGGGTCAGTCCGGCCCTCGATGAACGGTGGCAGGCCCTCCGCTTGCTGCTGCTGTCTGAAATCGGGGAGCAGCCGGCCACCCACCGCGCCCTGACCGACCTGTTCCGGTATGCCTACGAGTTGCTGCACCGGGAGGCCAGGCCCCGCTCCCTGCAATACATCCACGCCCATTACGCCGACCCGCTCGACCTGCCGACGCTGGCCGCGCTGGAAGGCTTCACCCCCACCTACTACAGCGAATGGTTCAAAAAGCTGACCGGCCTGACGCCGACGGCCTACATCCAACAGATGCGGCTGACCGCAGCCAAACAGTTGCTCGCCCAGACCGACCTGCCCATTTTGCACATCGCCCAGCAGGTCGGCTACGAACACCACGCCTCGCTAACCCGCCTCTTCCGCCAGGTTGAGGGCCTCACCCCCCACGCTTTTCGCCACAAGAGCCGAAATTTGGTCAAGTAACGACCAGGTTTTGGTTAAGCGAATGGGGGGGGAGGATGGTATCATTGGGGAAAATGGAAGATTGGGTGATTGAGAGATTGGGAGATTGGGAGATTTTGCTTTAATCCCCCAATCCCCCAATCTCTAATCTCCAGATCAAAAAGGAGACACCAATGATCGACCATCATACCAACCAACTCAAAGCGACTCTCATCGGCGGGACGGCGGTGGTGATGTGGGCCACGCTGGCCCTGTTGACGGCGTTGAGCGGCACGGTGCCGCCCTTTCAGCTTACGGCGATGTCTTTCGCCATCGCGTTTCTAATTGGCCTGGGGCTGTGGCGGTGGCAGGGGGCCGATATTTTGGCCAAGTTGAACCTGCCGCGACCGGTCTGGCTGTTGGGCGTGGGCGGGCTGTTCGGCTACCACTTTTTCTACTTTATGGCCCTCCGCCACGCCCCGGCCGTTGAAGCCAGCCTGATTGCCTATCTGTGGCCGCTGCTCATTATCATCTTTTCGGCCCTGCTGCCCGGCGAGCGGCTGCGCTGGTTCCATCTGGCCGGGGGGCTGACCGGTTTTATCGGGGCGGCGTTGTTGGTGACCAAAGGCCAGGCGCTGGCTTTCGATGCTCGCTATACCCTGGGCTACCTGGCGGCCATCGTCTGCGCCTTGACCTGGTCCTCCTATTCGGTCCTGTCCCGCCGCTTTGGGGCTATCCCGACCGATGCCGTGGGCGGTTTCTGCGGGGTGACGGCGCTGCTGGCCCTTCTCTGCCATCTCATTTTCGAGACGACAGTCTGGCCCGTGGGCGGGGAGTGGCTGGCCATTTTGGGCCTGGGGCTGGGGCCGGTCGGGGCTTCGTTCTTCACCTGGGATTATGGCGTCAAGCGGGGCGACATCAAGATTCTGGGTGGCTTCTCCTACGCCGCGCCGCTGCTATCGACGATTTTACTGGTGGTTTTTGGTCTGGCCGAGGCCGGGTGGCTGCTGGCCCTGGCCTGCCTGCTCATCGTCGGCGGCGCGATCCTGGCCGCCGGGGATTTTGTCGGGCGGCGGCGAGAAAAGATGGGGGTGGCACCAGCCATCGAGGTGGGGGAAATGGAGGTGACCTGAACGTTAATACCGTCGGCGGGCATAACTTTTATCGAACGCAGATGAACGCTGAAAAACGCTGATTTTAAATTTATCTGCGTGAATCTGCGAAAATCTGCGTCCTATTCACAGGGCTAAATGTCGGGTGACCGGGTCAAATTTATCAACCGGACATCCGGCGCGGCTTATCCGGGGCCAGCCAGGTGACCCAAATAGCTCCGCCGATGAGGACAAAAGCCATCACCACCCACAACAAGGCCCAGATGATAGCCGGGATGAAAGTCAACTCGGCCATCGAGCGGGCATCGTTGGCCGGGGCGCTGAAAAAGCGGGTGGAGAGACCGATGACGGTGAACAAATCGGTGAACGCAGTCAACCCGGCCTGGATCGCCACGACATGGAGCAGAAAGATAACCCATCCGGCCCCGGCTCTGAGGGCGACGCCGAGGAAAATGCCGCCCAGAATCAGGCCGCTGACCGTGGTCAACAAGCCGTTGAAGAATTGGCCGGAGAAAATGGTCGGCACGCCGTAACGCAGGGTGAGGAGCATCATCCCGGCTCCGATGGCCGCCATCGCCCAGCGGCTCCAGCGGTAGCTGCGGCCCAGCAGAATCAAGACCGCGCCAAAGATGGCCACGCCTAAATAGCCGGCCGGGATGAC
>CAZWZZ010001061.1:0-2513 GCA_964638395.1 uncultured Caldilineaceae bacterium | reverse complement strand
TCGCGGCTGGTCAGGAGCAACCGGCCCGGCCCGCCTTCGTCCAGCACATCAAACGCCTCGGCGTGAGCAAGCTGCCAGACATCATCCAAAATGATCAAGCAGCGTCGTGACCGCACGATATTTTTCAGAAAGGCTTTGCCCCCCTGGACATCGGTGAAGTCTGCCGGTTTCAGCCCAATCTCATGCGCCAACTGGGTTTGGCGGGCCAGCAGGTCAGGCGTCTGGCCCAGAGTTAACCAGTAAATGCCATCCTGAAACGCGGCCCGCACCTCATCCTCCCGGATCAGGGCCGCGACCAGGACGGTCTTGCCGATGCCGCCCATCCCCTGCACGCCCACCCGCCCCCCTGTCCCGGTCACGCCCACCGGCTGGCCGGCGGTGTCCAACACTTTGGCTTTCAGCGCAGCCAGGTCAGCCGGCCGCGGTTGGAAGTGCAACGGCAAGCGGGGCGCGTTGGGGAGCTGGGGTCGCTGTTTTGTATTCATAGCCCAATACCTTTCAAAACCCCCCAGCCCCCCAATGGGGGGAGAAAAGGCCAGATTCCCCCCGCTGGGGGGCTAGGGGGGCTGGCGACGGAGCATCGCTATGAAAGATTGTTTTATTTGCAAGGTATTGACTCATAACCATCCTCTACACCATGCGGGTGATCGCATACACATCCTGGGCTTGCTCTAACAGGGGGACCTTGTCGGCTGAGGTATACACGCCAAATTGAAAGAGGTCCTTCATTTGCACCAATTGCGGATAGATTGGCTTAATGGGCACTCCCGTCTCTTTTTCAAACTGCTCGATATCAAACCCCTCGCTGCCAAAGGCCATATCCGGCCTCTTTTCGATTAAGAACAACTGAAACAGGGCCGGGAAATATTCGGCAACGACCAACAATTTGACCACATCCGGCATGGTGTAGGTCGGTTTTCCGTCCCGCTCCTTGGTTGGCAACTTTTTGTGGTACCGGTTGAGAAATAACAAATAACGGTTCAAGATGCGCTTTATTTTTCGGGGATTGTTGAACCCTGAATTGCGGACGACCTGCGCAAAGGTCCGAAAGTGGGGGTCGAGCCTCTGCTGCGCGGCCGGCTCCGGCACCAGCTCTCTAATCCGCTGGGTCACAAATCGCTCGACTTGATAGGAATCCGGCTCCGGGACATAAAAGGTGTAGTTCAGAATCTTTTCCAAATATTCGCGGCCATTGATCTCCAGCCCGGCGTACTTCATCCGAATGCCTTGATAGACCACCTGCGGATTCAAGCCCATGACATACACAAGCCGGTTCATAGTCAGATGGTTCTTGATGTTCTCCAACAGGGCAATCGTCGTATCCGGCAAGCAGCGATCCAGATCATCGATCAACAGCACAAACCGCACGCCGCCAGCCTGAACCCCCTTCATTTTGGCCACATCCTGGGCAAAGATCGTCAGTAATTGATCGAAGGCTTTCTTGAGTTGAGAGACGCTATCCGTCCACTGCCCTAACGCCTCGGTCATCTCATCCTGCTGCTTCAAGACAACGTCATACTGCTTTTTGATATCTTCCGCCTTTAAGGTTTCACCAAACAGATGATTGGTTACGATTCGGATGCCCATATCCGCCAGAACCAGGGTGCTGGTGCCAACCACTTCCTTAAACTTCTCTTTGAAGGGAGCGGTATCGATTCCCTGGCTATGGTGGGCGACATAGGCCGCGTGGGCCGCCTTAATGGTGTGCAGCAGCGGATACACGATGTTGGTTTGGTTCTCATATTCCCAGGCGTTGAACCAGATGGGGATAAAGCTGTACGGTCCATCCTGCCCAAACGACTTCTCAAACCGCTTCTGCAAGAGCTTCAGGATGGACGTCTTGCCCACGCCCCAATCGCCCAACACCCCATACACAAACGGCGGCTTGGTCTCTCGAATCGCCATCTGCACCAGATCGATGAAATCATCAAAGTGTAACAGGTCATCCTGTTCTTGCTCGATTGGCTCATCGGGTAAGAACTGCATCCGAAACAAACTCATAACAACAACTCTCCTTCAAGAATGAGGGTTTAACAAGGAGCAACCCTATTCACGTGACCCCATCGGTAAACGGATAACGAACGGATTAACGGATCGTCACGATCTCCGGCTGTCCTATCCGTTAATCCGTTACCCATCCGTTTATCAACCCGGTGGCAACCTTCTCCGTCCGCCGTCACGCCTGAATTACATATAATCGGTTAATCACTAATTACCAATGACGACGATTTGAAAGGCACACGTTATTTACGGTTCATTCCATAGTCGGACCAATCAAATCGAGGCTCTACTGAGCCATATTGTATCACGACTATCACCTCGCAACAAGTAGGGGCGAAAGAAGCGACGAAGCTGACACTCAGCCAAATTCTCCAGGGAGCATTTCAGTTTGGGACAGCGTTTAGACCATTTGGAAGCGTGGCAGATTTGGAAGGCTGGTTATCGGGCGAATACCCAACCTTCCACGCTTCCAGCCTTTCTTTCAGTGAAACGGTGGAATCTATTCGTCTATA
>CAZWZZ010001060.1:0-2513 GCA_964638395.1 uncultured Caldilineaceae bacterium | reverse complement strand
CCCCCCCCCCCCCCCCCCCCCCCCCCCCCCCCCCCCCCCCCCCCCCCCCCCACTTAAAGGCTCCCCCCACCACCCACACTTACACTTATGCGATCGTCGGCAGCGTCTCGTCCGTCTCTAAATCGACGATACGAGCCTCGGTGTTGGGGATGGGAACGCCGATGGAGCCGACTTTCCGCAGGCCGTGGAGCGGGTTGGCATGGGTGACGGGCGCGGCCTCGGTCAAGCCATACCCCTCGACCAGACGACCCCGCGTCAGCTTCTCGAAGGCTTCTTGAACTTCGATGGGCAGCGGAGCCGAGCCGCTGATGCAGGCTTTGATCGAGTCCAGGCCGTAGCTGCGGACATGCGGGGCCTGGTTGATGGCCGTGTACATCGAGGGCACGCCCGGAAAGATCGTTGGCCGATACTGCTTGATGGCCTCCAACACCTGCGTCAGGTCGAAGGCGGGCTGGAGGATGATCGTGGCGGCCAGGGCAATGGGAATGTTCATGGCGTTGGTCATGCCATAACTGTGGGTCAACGGTACGACCGACAGACAAATCTCCCCACCGTAAAACAGACCGTGAACCCAGTGACGGGTTTGCAAGGCGTTGGCCACCAGATTGGCGTGGGTCAGGCAGACCCCTTTAGGGGCGTTGGTCGTGCCGCTGGTGAACAGAATGGTCGCCAGGTCGGTACTCGACACCTCGACGGTCGGGGGCAGAGGGGCAGCATCCAGTAGCAAATCAGACAACATCTGGCAGCGATCCGTCGCCAGGTCGAGGGAAATGGCTGTCTCCGAGGCCACGCCCCAGTGAACCAGCAATTTGTGATAAGCATCAGCCGGTATGCCCCCGCTGAGATCGACCAGGATCACTTTTTGCACATCATGGTCGGCCAGAATAGCCTGGCCCAGAGCGCCGAACGCCCGCAGCACGACTACCACCTTGGGCCTGGTCAACTTAATCTGGCGGACAATCTCTTCCGGCGGAGCCTGGGGATTGGTCAGGACGGCCACCCCACCCGCTTTCAGGGTTCCGTAGTAGCCGGTTACCAGTTGGGGCACGTTGGGCAGGGCCAGCATGACCCGGTCGCCGGGGGTGATGCCCAGCCCGTGTAAAATTTGGGCAAAGCGGTTGACCGCCTCGGCTAACTCTCTATAATTCATTCTCTGGTCAAAGAAGATCAGGGCTGTACGTTTCGGCATCCAGTCGGCAGCACCCTCCAGAAATTTGGAGAGGGGTTGCTGGGGGATGGGCACGGTCAGGGGGACATCTTTGCCGTAGCTGTGCAGCCAGGGCCGGCGGTCGATGGCTTCGATCCGCTGGTCGCGCCAACTACGCCGCTCGTCATCCGTGATGAAGCGCTCGATGGCCCGGTTGACCGCCTCGTGCCGCTCCAACTGGACCTTGTGCTTGGCCGAGCCGACGTCGATGACCTCCGCATCGGGGATCATCTGCCCCACCTCCTCGAAGACGTAGCGGGGAAAGTAGCTGTCCCGCTCGCCGGTGATGACCAGCGTCGGGGTGCGGATGTTACGCAGGAGCGGCCAGCCTTGCCACTCTCGCAAATTGTTGAGCATCATCCGCTTCATAACGTGCAGCTCGGCGTTCCAGCGGGGCCGGTATCTCCACAACGGGCGCAAAATATCGAGCGGCAGCCGGTAGAGCATCGAGGCCATACGGGGCAGCGGATACTCTCCTGCCGTGGCGATCAACACCAGCTTTTTGAGACGTTCCGGGTAGGCGTTGGCATACTCGACGCAGATCGACCCGCCAAAGGAGTGACCGATCAGAATAAATTGCTCAGGCAACGTTAGGGTTTCGACAAGCGTCGCCAAATCGGCCACCAATTCGGCCATCGTGTATTGGGTCAGGGGCGCATCGCTCTGGCCGTGGCCCCGCAAATCGGGCGTGACTACCCGGTAGGCGTGGGCAAAATGGTTGATCTGGTGTTCCCACGTTTCGGCACACCCGGCGTAGCCGTGAACAAAGAGGACCGTTTCCTCAACGCCCTCCGGCCAGATGTCGATCACGCTCAGGTCGGCATCGGCCAGCCCCCGGATGGGCACATTGACCCGGTACAGGTTGAAATCGAGCTGGATAGCGGTCCGTTTCAACCCCCGTAATTTTCGTTTCATCACCCCGTTCCCCCTAAGATAGTTAAAATGTAGCATGAACTGGGGGGCAAGACAAATAGTCAGTAGACCGCAGCACCCTTCGATACAACCTCGTACCTCGGTTTACTCAGGATGCGATTGCGGTCTACTGATAGGGGTTCTCTTGGGTCTCATAGCTGGGACATTCTCAAAGTTCTGGGTCGTTATTTTCTTGGAGATGCTTTACAGTGTAAAATGTTATGCATGACATTTCACCCATCGCGGAGACACGTTCAAGTCAAGACAAAAAAGGAAGAACCGATGACCCGCACCAATCTCGAAACAAAAATTGCCGGCTGGCTGGCAATGTCCGATGACACCTGGCAGCGACACACCAACCCCTGGAGCGTATGGTCCCGAATGACCATTTTAC
>CAZWZZ010001059.1:0-2515 GCA_964638395.1 uncultured Caldilineaceae bacterium | reverse complement strand
TATCATCAACGAAAAAGTGGATGTCAACCAGGTTTTGGCCGGAGTCCACGCCAGCATAACGCTAGTGACCGACCCGATCATTATACGCTCCTATCCCCATTCACTGATCGAATCGCTGGCGGCGGGGAAACCGATTCTGGTCAGCCGTTCGATTCCGATGGCCGATTATGTGTCGCAGCACGGAAGTGGCGTCATAGTAGAGGAGGTCACGGCTGAGGCCATCCTCAATGCTGTGGAGAGGTTGGCCCAATCGTATGAAACAGTATCGACATCGGCTCGACAATTAAATGCTGACGATTTTTCAGAGCAACGCCTCATCACTTCCTTCCAAGAAGTTTATGAAAGCGTCGCCGCCAAGCATCTTGTGGCAGATGGTCAGCAATAACTATCCCGATGAAACAGGCTCCCCACACTTCCAAAGTTACCGTTATCATCCCCAACTGGAATACGAGACACTGGCTGCCCGGCTGTTTAGAGGGCCTGCGACACCAAACTTTCACAGATTTCCAAACCATCCTCGTCGATAATGGGTCGAGCGACGACTCCCTGAAGTTCATCCGGGAGAACTATCCTGAGATAAAAATCTTAACCTTTGCCGAAAATCGAGGCTTCGCGGCAGCAGTTAATGCCGGTATAAAAGCCTCTGGCTCCGAGTGTGTGGCCCTGCTGAATGTGGACACCGTACCCCAACCCGACTGGCTCTGCGAGTTGGTGCGGGTGATGGATGACAGTCCGTCCGAGGTCGGTTGTCTGGCGGCCAAGATGCTGTCGATGAGCGACCCAACGATTGTCGATGACGCCGGTAATACCTTCAGTTGGTACGGTTCGGCCCACAAGCGGGGCAATGGCGAACCCGCCGACCATTATACCGAGGTCGAGGAGGTTCTTTCGGTCAGCGGGGGCGCGTCTCTGTACCGGCGCATTTTTTTCGAGGATGTCGGCTATTTTGATGAAACGTTCGAGAGTTATTTAGAGGATGTTGATTTGGGCATCCGGGGGCGGTTGCGGGGGTATCGCTGTCTGTTCGTGCCAACAGCGGAGGTATGGCATCAATGGAGCGGAGCCGGTATTCCCCGCCCCCGGTACGTTCTTCTGTCTACCCGGAATCGGCTGGCGATACTTCTCAAGAATATACCGACGAGCTTACTGCTCAAGCACAGCCTGACTTTGCTCTACGGGCAGATTTATTTCTTCCTGGTCTATAAAAAGCCTTTCTATTCGATAGCCGGCTTTGTCTCGCTGCTGCCCCGGCTTCCCCACATTCTACGCAGTCGTCGAGCGATACAGCAACGGCGACAAATCTCCAGTCAAACGCTAGACCTCCTGCTTTCTACCAACCTTGGTGAACCGAGTTTAAGCAGTCTAATCAAGACCAGACTGGGTCAATGAGCAAAATCGACCTGCTTTCTGAGACCTTAAATATTTTAAGGTTGAAGCGCAATTTTTGTACTTACTGAACCTGACCCCGTGCTATAATTGAGGCAATTAAGTTTTTGAGTTATAATACGGTCTGTGAGAATTACGGTATTTAAAGAGAGGAAGATCAGCGTTGAACAAGGTTGCTGTAGAATTTGTTAAGTATGTCTTATCACAACACCCAGAAGCAAATGACTTTGCAGAAATTTATGATGCGATGTCCCGAACTGCCAGCGCTCGCTCTTTCCACAATTTGGGCTATGAGGAATTAGCGATAGCGGGTGTCTCATTCTCTCTCTTGAATACCAGCGAACTAGAGCAGTTGATATCGGAGGCTCAAAGCCACCCAAATGCGGATAAAGGCGCAGACTCCCCGTTTATGGGGTGATAAAACGACTTTTTGATTTTATGATTTTATGATTTTATAAAATCAAAAAGTCGTTGACGGAAGTCTTCTAAGCTCTTAAACTCTACCCCGTTGGTCACGACCCCATCTTTTTCTTTCATCACCAAGGCCAATACATCTATGGCCACCCCCACTAATTCGCTCCGATTGGCCGAAATTTGTTCATTGATGGAAAGATGCAGATGGCTCAAGTTTCTGATTTCAGACTGAGTTAGATGGACAGTAGTCGGTTTACGCTGGACCTTTTTGCGGGGACGGCCCAGCGGCTTGCTGTTACGCTTGCTCATTTCTTCGTGGACATCATAAAGTTTAGCAAACGTACCTTGCCCAGCCCGTGTGGATTTTTTCTCTGACATTACTGCAACTCCTCAATAACTTGTTCAACTAGGGGTTCATCAATGATAGTCACTCTGTTCAAAAGAGCGAGTGGTAAAATATTAAGGCCAACCACGCAAATATCGCGGGGCATGCCTCGACTGAAATTATAGACGCAGGTCAGGGCCGTATCCGAAAAAAGTGGCTCCTGCCGTCCGGCTACCATGACCCGAAAGTTAATCATCGAGCGGGTATCTTCAAAATGGAGCGGTTCCAGCGTGGAGCGAGTGGCTACTCTGGAGGCCAAGGCCCGTTTCAAGCGTAATTTGTTGCGGAGTTCATTTTGGCCAATCAACACCACTTGCAACAACTTCTGAG
>CAZWZZ010001058.1:0-2521 GCA_964638395.1 uncultured Caldilineaceae bacterium | reverse complement strand
TTCAAGGTGGCCCATTTTGAAGGAGCCATCAGCCGGACGCCGACCGAAGCGACCGCCTTTGCCCACCGGGACGCGCCCTTTGTGCTAAACATCAACACCCGCTGGGAGGACCCGGCCACGGATGCGGAGCGGATCACCTGGACACGGGAGCTGTTCGGGGCGATGCGCCCCTACTCGTCAGGCGCAACCTATGTCAATTTCCTGGACAATGACGAAGGCCAGGCCCGGATCGTGTCGGCTTATGGCGACCATTACCAGAAGCTGGCGGCCTTGAAGAAGAAGTATGATCCCGACAACTTCTTCAGCCTGAATCAAAACATCGAGCCAGCCTGATGACCTGGCAACGTCAGCGTAAACGTGCTGCCCTGGCCGGGACCGTCGCTGTGGGCGGTTAGCTCGCCGCCCATGGCCCAGGCCAGGTGGCGGGCGATGGTCAGGCCGATGCCGCTGCCGCCGCTCTGCCGGGAGCGGGAGGGATCGACCCGGTAGAAACGCTCGAAGAGGTAGGGCAAAGCCTCGGCGGGGATGCCCTGGCCGGTGTCCTGCACGGCGATGGTCACCAGGTGGGGATCGGTCGTCACCCGCAGGCTGATGGTTCCGCCCTCGGGCGTGTAACGGATGGCGTTGCCGGTCAGGTTGACCAGAATCTGGGCGGTGCGATCCTCATCGGCATAGACCCGCACCCGCTCCGGGATGTCGATCACAATCTCAATGGCCTGGGCCTGGGCCTGGGGCCGCAGTTGCCCGGCCACGCGATGGATGATCGGCACCAGATCGAACGTGTCGGGCTGGAGAGTAATCTGCCCGGCCTCCACTTTGGAGAGGGCCTGGAGATCATCCACCAGGCGGCGCAGGCGGCGTACCTCCTGGTACATATGGGCAAACGTCTCGTCATCCTTGGGGAAGAGGCCATCCATCACCCCTTCGAGATAGCCCTCGATGCCGCTCAGGGGGGTCCGCAGTTCGTGGGAAACGTTACCGATGAGGGCCACCCGCTGCTGTTCGATATGCTCCAGGGCTTCGGCCATCTGGTTGAAGTTGGTGGCCAGGTGGGCCAACTCCTCGATCTCGGCGATGGCCACCCGCTCATCATAATGGCCGCTGGCAATGCGTTGGCTGCTGCGGGTGATGTCTTGCAACGAGCGGGCCATCCCCCGCGTCAGGGGTAGGCTGGTCAACAGCCCGGCCACCACTGCGCTCAGGGCGGCGATGATGAGGGCCGAGAGGAGGCTGGATTGAAAGATGGCCAGGAGATCATCGCTGGCCTGCTCGACGGCGGCCCGGTTGTCCGCTTCGGTCAGGGCGATCAGGCTCGGCTCGATCTGGTGGCGGTCGAGGCGGGCCAGGAGGATGCCGGTGGCCAGCAGCAGCGTCACCACCCCGACAATGACCACGATCATATGGGAACCGACGATGCGCCAGCGGAGTTGTCGCCACAACCTCATTTTTTCTCATCCACAAATTTATAGCCGACGCCCCGCACTGTCTGGATGAGGGTCTGGCCGGTGGCCTGCTCCAGCTTGCGCCGCACCTGGCCAACGTAGACATCGACCACCCGGTCGGTGCCGTAGAAATCCATACCCCACACCCGGTCGATCAACTGTTCGCGGGTCAAAACCCGCCCGGCCTGGGCCGCCAACTCGTGGAGTACGCTAAATTCGGTGGTGGTCAGATCGAGCGGTTCCTCCCCGGCCCGGACTTCGTGGGCGTCGACGTCGATCTCCAGGTGGTGGAAGCGGAGTTTGTTGCTGCGCTGGGCCTGGTCCACCCCCCGGCGGCGGCGCAGGATGGCCTGTACGCGGGCTACCAATTCACGGGGGCTAAAAGGTTTGGTCAGGTAATCATCCGCCCCCAGCCGCAGCCCGGCCACCCGGTCGGTCTCCTCGGTGCGGGCGGTCAGCATCAGGATGAAGACATCCGACTCCTGGCGCAGCCGGGCGGCGACTTCCATGCCGTCCATCCCCGGCAGCATCAGGTCGAGGACAATCAGGGTGGGTTGTTCCTCGCGGGCCACCTCCAGGGCCTCCGGGCCGTTATCGACACAGAGGACGCGGAAATTTTCCTGTTCCAGGTAGGTGCGGGCGATGTTGCGGATGCTGGCTTCATCATCGACGACTAAAATCGTGTCAGGCATAAAGGGTCCTTTTTCTAAAGAGAGACACTAAAGGTTTCAAGTAAGTCCCCCGCCGACCTCGCCCCCCCTCAATCCCCCCCGGTGGGGGGGATTGAGGGGGGGCGAGGTCGGCTCAATTCATTGCGACGGTCGAAAGATAGGTCCCAACCAGGTTATTTGCAAGGTATTGGGTTTAGCCCTAATTTGCTCAAATTTTCGTCTGAAGTTGATGTCGGAACCCTTTAGGGTCTTGAACTACGTAGCTCATCGCTATTATGAGTCACCCCTGCGCCTTTGTCAAAGTTGGGCAACCAATCTTCCAATCTTCCAATCTTCCAATCTTCCATTCTTCCATTCTTCCATTCTTCCATTCTTCCATCGGGCTAGGGCAACCCTCCCATTGACGGG
>CAZWZZ010001057.1:0-2521 GCA_964638395.1 uncultured Caldilineaceae bacterium | reverse complement strand
GGGTGTGTTTCATTTGAGTCGAACCAGCGTTAAGCTCCCAAAGGGAGTTGATGATAGGATTTTGGATTGTTGGGAGCGGGAAGCGGTTCAGCTTGGACAGTGGTTGAGTTGGCTTCGATAGCCTGTAATTCCAGCAAAGGTTGGTCTGGATAAGGTGAGTTATACAAGCGTATGTGACGTTGACGTTTGCGAAAAAGGTGATAATCGTCCCAATCACCATTTTCAGCGACAGCCCGCAAGCGAAGTAAACATTCAACCCCATTTCGTTCCCAGCGCATACCAGATAATTCACATCGATCTTTAACAAAATGACGGCAAGCCCCTTCAATCACCCCGGAAGCAATAGGCCAACCGAGGGCCAGGTAAGTGGCATAATCCATATAGGGCAAGTTGCGTTCAAAATAGTTAGCCGTCTTGGTCAATTGAGCCCGTTGAGTCGCCGAATATTGGCTGTCTTGGGCCATCTGACGGAAGTTGGCAATGAGTTGTGCGGTTTGGCCGGAGAGAATTTGGAGGGTATGTTCCTTCATCCAAGTCAGGCGTTGAGGGCAGGTTTCGCCTAATAAACTATTGGCCACATCCCACAGATATTCATCGGCATGGATAAAGTCCAAAATCAAAGTAAAGGCGTCAAACCGCTCTTCGATCCGGGTTTGGAGGGCCTCACACCCGTCACACAAGGCCACCCGATGTTGAATATGCGTGCCCTCTCGGTTGGCAACCTGTGTCAGCAAGCGGTCCAAAGCGGTATCTTTACCATCCAATGTGGCCCAGATGTGCTTATTTTGGGGTGTGGCATAAGCAACCTTTTGTTCCCTCTCAATAACGTAGGGGGACCCGATTTGACAAAAGAAGGTTAGTTTGGCGTAATCTTCGCTAAAAAGCGAGGAGGAGACCAATGCAAACCATTCGGGAACGTCAAAAGACCCAATTCAATAGAATGCGTCGCCGCCAGAAGCGACAGAAAAAGAAAAGAAAATGTAATAGTCAGGAGCATTTTGAACATCAATGTATCAAATCACACAAGCCAAATACGGTTAGCAAATTCATTGGGCGACAACCCCGGAATGGGTAAACCTTGATGAGGGCGGTTATTGTATTCGGCCAGGAACAGGCTCAAAAGAGCGGCTAATTCCTGGTCATCAGGCCAGGATTTATCAGCCAGCCATTCTTTGAGGGTTCGCACAAATCGTTCGGCAATCCCATTGGATTGAGGGCGATGGCGGGCGATAAAAACGTGGATGAACTCTTCAGAGAGCGTCTTGAAGGCATCTGCCTTAAAATGAGTGCCTCGATCCGAGATGAGAAATTGTAAGTCTGGGGGTAACAACACCTGCAAAGCTTCAACCACCATGTCTGCGGTTACTTTAGGTCCAGCGACGAACAAAGGTAAGCCCAAACATTGGCGTGTACAGTTGTCTACAATGACCAAAATGGCTATCCAACAAGTCACGACCGGTAATCCAGATAACCGTTCACGCAGAGCGTTCCGTTTTTGTCGCCACTGACCATCTTCCTGGCGTCGTTTTTCAAGCGTATCTCGACGGTGTTGGCGAGACAGACGCCATTGGTCATCGTGCGCTTGTTTGAGCGGTCGTTGTTCTCGTCGCTCGGTTTTGGTCAGGGAGCGGTAGGACGCCGCCTGCTCTTTTCTTTTTTCTCGCCCTTCTTGCCACACCCTATCTTCCAATTTTCGTTGCTCTCGCACCTGTCGTCGTTCTTGTTGCAGCTCCTTTTCTTCTTTTTTCAACAATCGTCGCCTCTCTTTGGCCGACATTTCCCCGCTGTCTCCCTGTTGTTTGGGCAGTTCTCGACCTTCTTCTTTGGCTTGGGAGGCCGCTACAAACTTCAACATCGCTTCTTCGTAGCTCAACTGTTCATCTTCAAAGACCTGTCCCGGCCACTCTCTTTCTTGCTCCTCCTTCCCTCTGACCACCACTAACCGGCCTGATGAACCGCTTACCGCTGGTAGCTTCTCCCTGATTTCCTGCTTCGCTGGCACAAAACACAAATCCACATTCAGCGTCTGTTCTGGCTCTTGGGCCGTTCGACTACCTGGCTGATTTACCTTTTTTTACCTCCTCTTCTATTCTGCCCCACAAGCCTGCTTCTTCCAGCACCCGCTTCACCGTGTTTGCACTGACCACTGCCTCCCAGTTATTCTTTTTGGCCAGTTCCTGCGCTATTCGTTTCTTCCCCCACTCTGCATGCTCCTCCTTCATCTTGATGATCGCTTGCTCCACCGTCTCCTCTATCCGCTTCGGGTTTTTCGGCGCGTGATCCGCAAATTCTTCCAGTCCCTCATACCCCTTTTCCTCGAAACGCGCCCGCCAATAATAGAATGTCCCTCGTCCCACGTGCGCTTTTCGACACGCTTCACTGATATTGCCTGTCTCTTCCCATAGTTCAAACAGTCGTTTTCTCTGTTGCGCTGTCGTTCTTGGGTAATGTATCCGTTTTGTTTTCATTCCCCTATTTTACCCTTTTTCCCCGCTGTTCAAAATGTTCTTCACCATTACAG
>CAZWZZ010001056.1:0-2522 GCA_964638395.1 uncultured Caldilineaceae bacterium | reverse complement strand
CTCTCCCGCTGGCGCGTCGAAAATCGGATGTACGCCCTGCCCGTGGATCGGCGTCTGGTGGAGTGGTTGAAGCCGGCGCAGGCGTTGTCGTAAGTTGTGTCACGTTTTACGTTTTACGTTTTACGTATCGTCCCCCTCCTCCTCATCCTTTACTTCTGGGCCACCGGCCTGACCAACCTCGACCGCTTTCCCAAAATCCACGAGGATGAAGCCTGGCAGGCCGCGCCGGGCTACACCTTCTGGGCCGACGGGCGCTTCGGCACCGACCTGTTTGCCGGGTTCTACGGCATGGAAGAGAACTACTACGGCTTCATGCCCCTCTTCCCGATGATGGTCGGCGCAGCCCTTCATCTCTTCGGCCTCGGTCTCTTTCAGGCCCGCCTCGTGCCGCTCATCCTCATCACCCTCACGTTGGCTCTGACTTACCGGTTAGGCACAAAACTTTTCTTTCCCTGGCACGGATTGTTGGCCGTCGCCATCCTCGTCACCTGGCGCATCGCCGGTCCCTTCGCCCATCTCCTCAGCGGCATCCCCCTGGCTGACGCCGCCCGCATCGTCCGCTACGACAGCGCCGTGCCGCTGTTTGGGTTATTGGCTCTGCTGCTGTTTGTTGAAGGAATGGAAGGGTGGAAGAATGGAAGAATGGAAGAATGGAAGGCTGGACAGGCGACCTATAAACTTCAATCTCCCAATCTCCCAATCTCCCAATCTCCCAATCCCCCAACCTCCCAATCTCTCCTCCTCGGCACCCTCATCGGCCTGGCTACCCTGAGCCACGTCTACGGCGCCTTCTGGCTACCCGCCCTGCTCCTGGTGATGCTCTGGCAGTGGGGCCGGCGCTCGCTCAAACCGGCCTTGTTGACCGGCCTCGGCTTCGGGCTAACGCTGCTGCCGTGGCTGCTCTTCGTCGCCTCCGGCTGGTCAGATTTCCTCAACCAGGGCCGCAACTACGCCGACCGCTTCGGTCTGCTCGACATTCGCTTCTACCTCCTCAACCTCCTCCTCGAAGTCGAACGGTACGACCCCATCCTGAACGGAGCAAAGCAATCCTTTGGAGCCTGGCTGTGGCTGGTCGCCTGTGGACTAAGTTTGCTGTGGCTGGTCTGGGTCGTGATACGTGATAATCGGTTATCGGTAGTCAGTAGTCAGTCTAATTTGCCGATGGCTGACAGTGAGACATTGTCCCTTGTTCATTGTTCATTACTCATTAGCCCTTGTTCATTGTTCATTGCCGCCCGCCTCCTCCTCACCTGCCTCCTGACCACCGCCGCTCTCTTCGCCCTGCTTGTCTCCTTCAAAACTTTCACCTACCTGGCCATGCTGTGGCCGCTTTTGGCCATCGTCATTGCGGCGGGATTACTCCACCTGTGGCAGGCACGGACGCGCTGGCGTTGGTGGCGGCCTGTGTTGGCCGGTCTAATCGGGCTGGCTATGCTCGAAGGGGTGCTGACCACCTGGCGCGTTCATAGCCACGCCCGTCAATTCACCCCCTACCACACCTACACCCAAACTATCGCCGCCTATCTGCCGCCCGATAGCCGGGTGTTGGGCTTGCAACATTACTGGCTGGGCCTGACCGAGGCAAGCGAGGATTACCGCAGCATCCTCGTCCCCATTTTCTGGACCAATCCTAACTATGTGGCCGCCCCGGTCACCTTTGGCCAGGCCGCCGACGCCATTCCCCCGGACGTTTTGCTGCTCGACCAGATTATGCTCGATTTTCTGGCCGAGAGCGCCGACCCTGACGCAGCGTTCCACCCGCTCTACCTCGAAATTCAAACCTACCTCCAGGCACGACAGGCAGTTCTGTTGGGCCTGGTCGATGATCCGACGTATGGCCGGCTGGAGATTTATGGGCTGACCGAGAGGCTGGAAGATTGGAAGAGCGGAAGAGTGGAAGGCTGGTCAAATATCCAATCTTCCACCCTTCCAGCCTTCCACCCTTCCGATTCGGGTTATAAAACCGCTGATGACCATAAGTCATCCCAAGAGTAAAATGCTCCTCAAAATCACCAGATGGTTCCCGATAGCGGCGTTGCTCCTTATCATTGCCGGACAACTCTTTTATCTGCCGGAACGCATCATTTTCTTGACCGAGCTTCGGGACCTGGCCACGCTCAATGATGAGGACAAAACCCGCCAGGCTTACCACCCCGCCGACTACGATTTGCTCGAATGGGTCAATCAAACCACGCCGCTCGACGGGACGCTGCTTCTGGTGACGGCCAACCCGGCAACCTACGGCCACCCCAGCTACGTTCTCTACCATCGCGCTCTCTACCACCTGGCCCCCCGCACCGTCTGGTGGGCCGCGCCTGTGCCCCAAGAGCGCTACCCGGCCTGGTGGACCCCGACCGACCTGAGCGCCACGGACATCCTGTCCCAGGCGAACCGCCGCCAGGCCGATTTCATTCTGCTTGATGGCTTTACGACTCTGCCTCTCTCCCATTCCTCGCAATCATTCGATGCCGACACCCATCTCGTTCGCCTAAATCCGCCGAAGCCAGCTACTCACGGATCAC